>JAQVTZ010000091.1 GCA_028699795.1 Clostridia bacterium
GTTGACGCCCTTTTGGGTAATCATTTCCATCATGGGTCCCATCTTGACGAATTCGTATCCGATAACTTCGCCGCCGTCGTCCAACCCTATGCGCGTGACATACCCTTCTGCCATTTCGAGATAACGAACGCCTTTTGCTTCTGTGCCGTACATCGTGCCGACCTGACTGCGGAGCCCCTTGCCGAGGTCCTCAAGCCCTGCGCCGACAGGCAACCCATTTTCAGAAAAAGCGGATTGAGATCTCCCGTAAGCGATTTGGAGGAACAATTCTCTCATTGCGGTATTGATTGCGTCGCAAACTAAATCTGTATTGAGCGCTTCCAGTATCGTTTTGCCGGGAAGAATCTCGGCAGCCATCGCTGCCGAATGCGTCATCCCCGAGCATCCCAAAGTTTCTATAAGCGCTTCTCTGATGATACCGTCTTTAATATTAAGTGTTAATTTGCATGCGCCCTGTTGCGGCGCGCACCAACCAACACCGTGCGTAAGACCGCTGATATCTTTGACTTCTTTTGCCTGTACCCATTTGCCTTCTTGCGGAATAGGTGCTGGACCGTGATGCGGTCCTTTCTTTACGCAAACCATGTGCTCGACTTCATGTGTAAATTGCATTATGCCTCTCCAAAGCTGAATTGAATTAGCGCTATTTTATCATAAATTCAATTTGCTGTAAACGAAATTGAAGCACTTTTTTATGAGGATGAAATATGTTCAATTACTCATAGAAAACGCAATTTTTACAGCTTTTCAAACACCTTGCAATAAATTTATGGTAAAAAAAGGAAATAGATAGTAAATTCTTCCTTTATATATTGACATAGTAGTCATACAGTTATATTATATTAGTATATTAAATTATAATTAAGGGGTTAAGTTTTAATTTATTAGCTATCGATTGTCATATATGTATGACGGGAGAAAGGTATGTTTAAGTTAAAAAAAATATTTATTTATCTGTTTGTTTTTGCAGTCATTTCTGCTGCAGGAGTTATGGGGTTTACTATAACTGCCAACGCTTATGACACACCCTCTGCTTACGCCGCTTACACCTTTACTTATACCGAGACTTCCGAAGGACTCACGCTTACAGGCTATACGGGTAGCGGTGATGCGGTCGTCATCCCCGAAACAATCGGTGGGAAGCCGGTTATCGCATTAAGCGATAGTCTATTTACAAATAATACAAGCATCAAAACAGTACAAATACCCAAAACCGTCAACATGATTGGCTCTTATGCAAGTTATAGCACTTTTAATGGTTGTGCTAGTTTGACCGCTTTCACCGTAGACGCCGCTAACGACTATTATTTTTCAGACAACGGTGTGCTTTACAGCAAAATCAATGGCGTACCTTGTACGCTGATGTATTATCCCGCAAAAAAAACAAGCACATCATACAGTATTAAAAATGGCACTCAATATATCGGCGCCAAAGCGGGATACAACAATGATTACATACAAACTCTGTCTTTCCCGTCAAGTCTTTTACAAATCGGGATTTCCGCTTTCGAAAACTGCTCTGGTCTAACGAATGTTAACATACCCACCAATATCAACTATGTAGGATACAGAAGTTTTGCCGATACCAATGTTACCGCGGCGGGATTAACAATAGATGGAACCGCCATATTTAGTTTGGGAACAGATGCCTTTTTTGGCACCCCTATTTATGATGGCGCCACCAATAATACGATATATTCCGACGACAATTGGGCGTTAGGCATTAAAGGTACTATCACTTCTTCAAGTATATCATTGCCAAACGGTTGCAAAGGTTTTGCCGGCGGCATGTTCGCAGGCAATTGGACGGTTACCTCTATTGATTTAAAAACATCGCTCAAAGCGATACCGGACTACGCTTTTGCCAATTGCAAAATCCTTGAGAGTATCACAATACCTGATAGCGTGACATACCTTGGCCGTAGCGCGTTTCAAGGCTGTATCGCTCTTACTACACTTGACTTGTCCAAAACATCGATAGATGCCATTCGCAACGAAACATTTTACAGATGTTCCAATCTTTCTGTCGTCAGTATTCCTTCTACGATTACATCGATAGCGCACGATGCTTTTCTCGATTCAAAAATAATTAGTTCTGCAGGTACCGGCATCGTAAAAGTCGGCAATTGGGTTGTCGCCCAAAAAGGCACCTTCTCAACCGCAAATTTCAGTAATGTTGTCGGTATTGCTCCTTATGCGTTAAGCAATAGCTCCCTTACAAGCGTTACGCTTCCCGATACTCTATTATATCTTGGGGATCACGCTTTTTCGGGTAGTATTTCTTTGACAAGCCTTACGATTAACGGCACGGATAATTTGCAAATGGGCGAATACGCGTTCTCTGGGTTAACCGCTCTCAATTCTTTGGATATTAACAATGTTACCTCTATTTCGGATCATGCGTTCGAAGGTAGTATGACAACGCCGTCTACGGTAAGTGTCTCTTTGCCCGCTACTTTGGTTACTATCGGCAATCACGCTTTCCAAAACTGCACGAAACTTACGGCAGGCTCTTTTACCATCCCCTCATCCGTTACTTCTATCGGATATTACGCCTTCCAAAATACAGGGTTATATAACAGCGCTTCTAACGGTATAGTATATAAGGACAATTGGGCATTAGATTACAAAGGCGCGCGCGCAGCAAGTTCGATTACCTTTAATGACACCACAAAAGGTCTTGCCGCTTGCGTGCTTTCGCGCTTTGACTCCCTTACTTCGGTCACCATACCAGACAGCGTAAAATATATCGGTACTCATGCTTTCTATAAATGTACCTCTTTAGAACAAATTACTTTCTCCGAAAATCTCGAATCTATTGGGGATTACGCTTTCTTTATGTGCCGCAATCTTGAAGACATTATGTTTAAGCGTTCTTCAGATAACAAAATCACGAAGACAGGCGAGGGTGTCCTTTATAACAGCTTCAATGCCAATGTGTTTGTCCGTCCCAATTACGAAACAAATTACCATACTGCCGAAAACTGGGACTTATATGCAGATCGGATTTCTGCTTTCGCCGAAATCATCGTATCGACAGGCACAACGAGCAGTCCAACCACTCCCGCAACCTATTTCCTCTTCCCCACGCGGCCAATCTCTATAGATCTTAACGCCACAACGAACATCGATTATTATTTTGTGGGATGGACCATCAACGGTGATTATTTCGCCTATGTTCCCGATACCGTGTATTCCGTGCCCAATTTGCCTAGCGGCGGTATTTATAATATTGTTACTAACAGCGCGCCGATTGCCGGAGATTATACTGATGAGTTTATCTATAATGGTAGTGGTCAAGGGCCTGCCGCAAATGCGATTGCTTCCCGCACCCTATCCAACAGTTATACCGGCACAGGGTACAGCGCTGCAACCAAGCCAATAAATACAGGTGAATATACCTATAATGTATCTGTATATTATGACGCAACGCTTGTAGGCACAGCGTCTGCGACAAACTTTACTATTTCGCCCAAAGAGCTAGAATTGGGTTATTGGAGCAGTACGGTACAATCCGATTATGAGTTTAATGGGTCTCGTATTCTGCCCATCCCCACGGTAACGGATCCCCAATTGGGAGTACTGGCGGAAGGTACAGATTATACTGTAAGTCATGGCCAAAACTATAGTTCTTCCTCAGGCGGCAGTGTAAGCGTTACGGGTATCGGCAATTACCAAACGACCACCAAAAAGACTTTCAATATACAAAAAATATCACAAAGCGGATTCTTCTTATCTCTAAGATATCAAAATAACAATGTATTTTTAGAAGAGTTAGAACCTGACCATGCGGAATACGAAATCTCATTTATTCCGTCATTGGACCATGCGGGTAATTATATTACTTTATACGCATATACAGACGCGCTTTACTCTGCAACTTTCCAACCGCTGGAAGGCAATCCCAACCAATCGGGTTATGAGGCAAAACAGCTAGTCTTTACGGTCAATTCGGATTATTCGCCCTCGTCTCCTGCTAAAATAGAATATCAAAGCGACGAATTGGTGGAAATCGGCGGTACGCTATACTCACGCACCGTCGCGCGGTTGTATTTATCCAATGAACACGACATTGTGCAATATGGGTTAAATACTATCACCGTAAGCCCTGCGGAAAGCCCCAATTATAACCATACTTCATTTACACCTATCGCCAAACCGATAGATGACAATTATGCGGCAGAGTTCGGCAATGACGACCCCACGCCTTTGACCCATGTCGCTTTCTTTAAGAAAGATCATGTTGCGGGCACTTTTGTCGACATTACCAAAACATACGGCGATACTGGTATTGTTCTTAAACCAGATCTCAATTCCGGCTCTACTTCCTTTACCATGGTTTCGGATAATCCCGATGTTATTACCGTTGGCAACGAAACAGGTTTGCACCGAAACGCAACCATCCATAACGCAGGGGAGGCAACCATTACGCTCACGCATCCCGGTTTAACCGACCTTGTCAATCCCGCGTACTCGTTTGGAAGAATGAGCGCAGAAATTACCATAACTGTACAAAGAACCATGTTAACCGTATATCCTGCCGACAAAACCGTTGTGTACGGCACCGCGCCAGATTACTCGGATATCGCAAGCTCTTATGTGTTTGAGGGATTTAAATACGACGACGATATTTCGATGGTGACTTCGATTGTAAGCGGTTATCATCCCTCGTCAATGAAGAATTACGGTGTTTATTATCTTACTGCCGAAGCTTTGGTTTTAGATACTGCTTTTACTAATTACAATATTTATTACAAACCCGGAGGCGGTCAGCTCACTGTGTTAAAGAAAACCTTGACCGCTACGATAGAAGATATGGAAAAAGTGTACGGAGATCCTTTGCCTAGTTTCACGATTTCTTATGAAGGCTGGGTCTATAGCGAAACACCGTCCAACGCTGCAGGATTTGTCGCACCTACTATCAATTATAATGGTATTGACTGGCTGACCCCCAAGGGACATTATGATATTACCATGAGCGGCGGTTATGCGCAAAATTACACCATTGATATTAGTGATAAAGCAAAACTTATCGTAACACCAACCACCGTTGAGATTGCTTTAGAAACAAAAACAGTAGATTACAACGCAAAGAGTTGGTTCGCCAATGAGCCCGTAATAACAGGTATAGAAGGCGGCAGCGTGCCTACGGGTAGCTATAATGTTTTCTATTATATTGACGGACAATATACTTCTGATGACGCTCCTATCAATGTGGACCAATACAAAGTTAAGATCGAGTACCTCTCAAACAACATCAATTATGTAGATGCGACGGTAGAGTTCCCCTCTGCAATCATCATATTGCCTGTCGCCCCCGACTTTGTCTTAAGTCCGGTTGTCCTTGATTATACTGCCGATTTCTTTAACGGAGAAGTTGTAGAGGTAAGAGAAATAGAAAATGGAAGTATCCCAAAAGGAACCCTATCGTTTGTTTACTATTGTGAAGGCGTTCCTACCCTGCCCAAAGATTCTGGCAATTATTCCGTAGAAGCAACTTACAATTTACCTGAGGGAGTAGAAGATAACTACCAAAACGGTGCTTCTGTTTACTTCGAAGATGCTATCCTCATTGAAAAAGTTTATGTAACTTTAGAATTAGAAAAAGCTGTTGCTACTTACACCTCTTCCGATGGCATTTCTCCTGACAGACTTCATGCGTCTCAAGCGGTAGCGCACGGTGTGTATACAGAATACATTTTAGATTCGAATGTTTATCCGCATAGCTTTTCTTACCGATATTTTGTAGACGGCGAATGGCAAGCCGAGGCGCCGTTTAACAGAGGGATATACAATGTCGAGGTAACGGCAACCTTTACCGACCAATTCGGACTAAATTACAAGGATACTGTAAAGGAGTTTGTAAATGCGGTAGAAATTGTTGCCGCAACGCTTCCTAACAATTCGATTTCTTTACAAACAAAAACCAGCGTCTACACAGGGAAGCGCGTTGCCCCAAATGCGGCAATTATTCATGCTATTCCCGGTTGCAGCGAGCCTATCGGAACTTTCAAATACTTGTTCGCCCGTCATGGCACTGGCGAAATTTTTGATGAAACTCCCGTCGTCAATGTCAACTTTGCAGACGGAGCCAATGTTGGCTACGATGTTCTCGTAAGGTTTGATGCGACAGAAACTGATAACTATGAAGATTATGAGCAAAGGTTTGACAGTGCGATTATCATTATGCCTACAACACCGCGTATTATCATGTCCAATACAGTTTCAAATTTCACGGGTATTGCCTATGACATTTCGAAATTGCCTCTTTATCTAAGCGGTATTGTGGGTGGAAGCACTCCTCATGGAGATATATCTTACCGTTTCAGTACAGACGGCGTCAATTGGACGGCACAAAGCCCCGTGAACGCAGGTGTTTATAGTATAAGCGCAGATTTCACACCGGATATTACAAGTAGTGACAACACACACTGGAACTATGTTGCGCTATCTACGATGTTCTCTAATGCGCTAACCATTAACAAAGTGGCGCCAATACTATCTATCGTTGCCAAAAAAGCGGATTATACGGGCAGTCCCGTTACGCTTTCCGTTTCGGACGATATCAAGATTAACGGCGTAAGCCCCGATTTTGCGCCTGCCGGCACTTTATCCGTTTCTTACAATATAAATGATGCTTGGTCCAATGAAGGCCCGATACAAAGTGGCAGTTACAAAATAAAAGTAACCTATACGGCATTACCTAACGAAAACTATATGAACTTCGAGCGTGTTTTCAATAACGGTATTACTGTAGACTATATTGAACCTACATTTATGGATCCTGCATCCGAACCTGAAGTTCATATTTTTAATGGTCAACGAGTGATTACTTCTTATCTGCTTGCCATCGACGGCGAACCAGGAAACGGTATGCTTTCGATACAATACAAGATAGGTTCTAGTTGGACAAGCCGCGCGCCTTCCGATGTCGAAACTTATGATATTCGTATTGTTTACACAGCTGCGGCGAAAGACAACTATAAGAATACTTATAGGGAATATGAAGACATGCTTGTTATACTACCCAAACAAGTAACCGTTACACCCAAGCCGAACCAAAGCAAGGTGTTTGATTATCAACCGATAAACCATATCGAGTATGATGTCGAAGGGCTTATCGAAGGCGACAGTCTCACAGGCGCGCTCTCGGCAGGAGACGAAACCAATGTGGGTGACTATAACATTATTCAAGGAACATTAACAATTGATGTCACAGGACGCAGCGAAAATTATGGCAATAACTACGACATCCATTTCATAGACGGTGTCACTTACGGGATTCTTCCCGCCGAAGTCGAGATTACTTTCAGTGATGTATCCGAGTCTCTCTTGGTCTATCGTCCTTACGATAACAAAGGACAATATATATCGGTAAACGCGCAATACAACGGAATCAATGTGCCTGTAGCGATTACAATTATCGGAGATGCGACCAAAGCAGGAGATTTTATTGT
>JAQVTZ010000092.1 GCA_028699795.1 Clostridia bacterium
GGCAATATCGCCGCTATAATACGGCGCGCCTCGATATTATTGACAACGGCGAAGGCATCGATGTAAGCGAATTACCTTATATTTGGGACAGATACTATAAATCCGAAAAGAGCCATCGGCGTGCCGAAGCGGGCACGGGGTTGGGGCTGTCTATTGTCAAAAGCGTAATGTCGATGCATCCGGGAGGCATCTACGGCGTCGAAAGCTCCAAAGGGCACGGGAGTAAGTTTTATTTTGAGTTGCCGTTAAGCAGACAATAAAAATTACAAATTGCAATGTGCAAACTGGGAACTTCTATTTTGTACCTTCGAGGAATTTTGGAGGAACTTTCGAGTCTAGCAAAACAGGGTATAAGGTATAAAGCCGCCGTTTTCGATTGATGGAATATAAAAAAGGAGCTGTTTAGAAACGGCTCCTTTCTTATGATATTATCTATTTATACTAGGACAGTCTTTTGCACACCAAAGCGGAGTATTCCGCAGGATTCTCGAGGGGAAGACCTTCGATGAGGAGCGCTTGGGCGTAAAGGATAGCGGCATAATCTTTGACGGCATCTTTGTCGGTATCGAAAAGAGTTGTGATTTTGGCATACACGGGATGAGACGCGTTGACTTCAAGGATTTTTTGCGCCGTTACCCCTTTGGCGCCGCCCGGCATCGCCTGAAATACCTTTTCCATTCCGATAGAAAGTTCGCCCTCTGCGGTGAGGCAGACGGGATGTGTTTTAAGATGGTTGCTGAGTCTCGCTTCCTTGATTTTGTCGCCCAATGTTTCTTTGATAAAAGCAAGGATTTCTTTGTCTTTGTCGCTTGCGACCACTTTGTCTGCGTCGTCCAGCCCCAAATCGTCTTTGGATACCGAACGAAACTCTTTTTGATCATAATTGCCTAGCACTTTAATGGCAAACTCGTCTACATCCGCCGTAAGGCAAAGGATATCGTATCCCGCTTCCAGCACTTTTTCGGTTTGCGGCATGACCTTGATTGCTTCTACCGATTTGCCCGTCGCATAATAAATATACTTCTGGTTTTCTTTCATCCCGTCGACATACTCACGGAAAGTCACAGGCTCGTCTTTGTTGAGAGAATGGAAAAGGAGTAGGTCTTGGAGCGCATCTTTATGTTCTCCCCAATTTTCGTATACCCCGTATTTGAGCTGCAAACCAAACTCTTGGAAGAATTTAACATAGTTTTCGCGGTCGTTTTGGAGCATATCGGCAAGCTCAGATTTGATTTTCTTTTCGATATTGGAAGCAATCAGTTTCAGGCGCCTGTCATGCTGAACCGTCTCGCGCGAAATATTTAAAGTGAGCTCGCTGTCGACAAGACCCTTGACAAACCCGAAATAGTCCGGCAATAGGTCGGCGCATTTATCCGTAATCAGGACCCCGTTTGTGTAAAGACGGAGACCCTTTTCGTAAGTTTTAGAATAATAGTCAAACGGGGCTTTGGCGGGAATATAGAGCAGCGCTTTGTATTCGAGCGTCCCTTCGGCGATAAAGTGTACCGTTTTTAAAGGGTTTTGGTAGTCGTAAAAAGTGTTCTTATAGAACTCGTTATACTCTTCTTCGGTAATATCCGCTTTGCGTTTTTTCCAGATGGGGGTAAGTGAATTAAGGGTTTCAAGCTCTTTGTAAGACTCGGTTTTGTTGTCTTCGCCTTCTATTTTGCGTGTCTTCTCGACTTCCATGCGGATGGGATAGCGAATGTAGTCGGAATACTTTTTGACCAATTCGCGGATACGGTATTCTTCTAAAAATTCGCTGTAATTCTCGTCTTCGGCATCCGCTTTGAGGTGCATGGTAATGACGGTTCCGTGTTTTTCTTTATCGGCTTTCGTGATGTCGTAGCCCTTTGCGCCCGAGGCCACCCAAAGGTTGGCGTCTTCGCTTCCGTAAGCGCGGCTAAGAACTTCTACCTTGTCGCTTACCATAAAAGAGGAATAGAAGCCCACGCCGAATTGCCCAATTATATTGATGTCTTCTTTGGCTTCGGCCGCCTTTTTAAAGTCCAGCGAGCCGCTCCGCGCGATGACGCCCAAATTGTTCTCGAGCTCGTCCGCGCTCATCCCGATTCCGTTATCGCTTATCTGAATGGTACGGTTGTCCGCATCCAATGTGATGAGGATGGAGAAATCATCTTTTGTAAATCCCAAATTTTCGGTAAGGCTTTTGTAATACAGCTTGTCTATCGCGTCGCTTGCATTGGACAAGAGTTCACGAAGAAAAATTTCTTTGTGGGTATAGATAGAATTGATCATCAGATCCAGCACGCGTTGGGATTCGGTTTTGAATTTTTTCACTGATATCACCTCTTAGTTAAAATATTTGGCACTCGTACCGTATGAGTGCTAAGTCCTATTGTAGTATAAGCAAAATAATTTTGCAAGAGTTTTACAAGACTTTTTTGACACCTTCTTTGATTTTTGACAAAACGGGTGGTACAATACCTTTGATGAGCGCTATTTATGACAATATTTTGGAATAACCCTATTTCTAATATCTATATATATTACCGAATAAGACATTTTTTTGCCGTGTTTGCGGCAGTAAAAGAGGAGAAAAAATGGAAAACTATCTCATGAGCGTAAGTGTCCCCGTTATTTCGATAATTGTTTATTGGGTGATCAATCTCATCAAACATACTTTTAATCATAACGAAAAGCTGAAAAGGTGGATCCCCTTACTTGCCGCAAGTTTTGGGGTCGTGATAGGGATTGTCGCCTATTATGTCGCGCCCAATCTCGGATTGGGAAACAATGTGTTGGTTGCCGCGGTAATAGGAGGCGCGAGCGGCCTATCGGCAACGGGCGCGCACCAAGTTATGAAGCAAATGTCCGCGCAAAACGGAGAAGCAAACAAGAAATAACTTTTTTAACAACTTTTATTAAACCCCGTACGGCATCTCCGTAGGGGGTCCTTTTTTTATAAGAAGAACGGGACATTTACTATATTTTTCCGTTTTTTTTGCAAACAATAAAATTTGACAAACAGGCTAGAAATGGTTACGATTAGTATCGATAAATAAAATATCGATATAGTGAGGAAAGCATGACAAACGAAACCGTATCTATCTCTTTGGCAACCTTCCAACGGATGCCCCGTTACTTGAAGTTTTTGAAAGAAAAGCAGACAGAGGGGCAAAAATATATTTCTTCGGTGGCAATTGCGGACGCGTTGTTATTGAACGCCGCTTTGGTCAAGAAAGACCTTTCGCAGGCAATTATTTCGGAAGGCAAACCCAAAGTGGGGTATTCCGTATCGGAACTTATCTGTGATATAGAAGAGTTTTTGGGATACAACAATACCAAAGATGCCGTACTGGTGGGAGCGGGAAAGCTGGGACAGGCTCTCATGGAATATAAAGGCTTCGAGAGTTACGGGTTAAACATTATTGCGGGGTTTGATGTGCGTGAAGAGTTGATTGGCAAAGAGATCAGCGGCAAAAAAATCTTACATGCAGATAAGTTGGCATCTATGATAAAGAAATTGGATGTGAAAATGGCCATTCTCACGATTCCGCAAGACAGCGCGCAACAAACAACGGACACGCTTATCGCAAGCGGCATTAAGGCAATATGGAACTTTAGCTCTTGCCATATCACAGTCCCCGACAATGTGGCGCTAAAGAATGAAAACATGGCGGCTTCGCTGGCAATATTATCGAGTCAGCTGAAAGAAATATTAAAAATCGAGGCAATCCAAGAAAAAACGGCAAAGAAAGGAGCACAATCATGAACGATAAATATAATTATGAACCGGTAGACATTCCCGATAGGCTAAAAGAAGCGATTGTAAGGGTCAAACAAGCCCAAAGGAAGTATGCAACCTATAGCCAAGAGCAGGTGGACGCCATCTTTTTTGCGGCGGCTTCGGCCGCGGACAAACTGCGGATACCGCTTGCCAAAATGGCGGTGGAAGAAACCGGGATGGGAATCGTGGAAGACAAAGTCATCAAAAACCATTATGCCGCGGAATACACCTATAACGCATACAAAAACACCAAAACATGCGGTGTGATAGAAGAAGACTCCGCTTTCGGCACCAAAAGGATTGCGGAGCCTGTCGGCGTGATATGCGCGGTGATTCCCACGACCAATCCGACATCGACTGCAATTTTTAAAACTTTACTCGCGCTCAAAACCCGAAACGGCATGATTATCAGCCCTCATCCGAGAGCGAAGCGTTGTACGGTAGCGGCAACAAAAGCCGTGTTGGAAGCCGCGGTAGAGGCAGGCGCGCCCGAAGGAATTTTGGGCTGGATTGATACGCCTTCGCTGGAAATGACCAATCTTTTAATGAAGGAAGCCGATATGATACTGGCAACGGGCGGACCCGCAATGGTCAAAGCCGCCTATTCCAGCGGCAAACCCGCGGTAGGCGTGGGCGCAGGCAATACCCCTGCGATTATAGACGACAGCGCGGATATCCCCCTTGCGGTCAACTCTATTATCCTTAGTAAAACCTTCGATAACGGCATGATTTGCGCCTCCGAACAGGCGGTCATCGCGCTAAAAGGCGTGTACGACAAGGTCAAAAAAGAGTTTATCGAGCGCGGTTGCTATTTTTTGACGGAAGAAGAAACCAAAAAAATGCGTAAAGTCATTATTATCAACGGTGCCCTCAACGCAAAAATCGTCGGACAATCCGCTGCAAAAATCGCGTCCCTTGCGGACATATCCGTACCATCTGACACCAAAATATTGATAGGCGAAGTCGAAAGCGTAGAGATGAGCGAAGAATTCGCGCACGAAAAACTGTCTCCCGTGCTTGCGATGTACAAAGCAAAAGACTTCGACGCAGCCCTCGACAAAGCCTCCGTGCTGATTGAGGACGGCGGATACGGGCATACCTCCTCTTTGTTTATTGACGCGGTGACCCAAAAAGAAAAGCTGGCAAAATATAATTCCAACATGAAAACCTGCCGTGTTTTGGTCAACACACCCTCGTCGCACGGCGGAATCGGCGACCTGTATAATTTCAAACTAACCCCCTCCCTTACGCTGGGTTGCGGCACTTGGGGCGGAAACAGCGTAAGCGAAAATGTCGGCGTAAAACAATTGTTGAACATCAAAACGGTAGCGGAAAGGAGAGAAAATATGCTGTGGTTCAGAACGCCTCAAAAAGTCTACTTCAAAAAAGGCTGTCTTCCGATCGCGCTTGACGAATTGAAGACGGAATACGCAAAGAAAAAAGCGTTTTTGGTGACGGATACTTTTCTATATAACAACGGCTACACCAAGCCCGTTGCGGACAAGCTGGACGAGATGGGCATCACGCACACCACATTTTATAAGGTTGCTCCCGACCCGACTTTGCAATCTGCCAAAGAGGGAGCCGAAGCGATGCGCGCATTCGCGCCCGACTGCATAATCGCGATAGGAGGCGGCTCTGCCATGGATGCGGCAAAAATCATGTGGGTGCTGTACGAACATCCTGAAGTGGACTTTTTGGACCTCGCAATGCGGTTTATGGATATCCGAAAACGCATTTATGCGTTCCCAAAGATGGGCAAAAAAGCAAGCTTTATCGCCATTCCTACCACGGCGGGTACGGGCAGCGAAGTGACCCCGTTTGCGGTCATCACGGACGATCGCAGCGGCATCAAATATCCGCTTGCAGATTATGAGTTAATGCCCGATATGGCGATAGTGGATGCCGATATGATGATGCGCGCGCCCAAAGGTCTGACTGCCGCAAGCGGTATCGACGCGGTAACACACGCGCTGGAGGCGTACGCTTCGATGCTTGCCACCGACTACACCGACGGAATCGCGTTGCAAAGCCTCAAACTGTTGTTTGAATATTTGCCGAGAGCGTACGATAACGGCGCGGCAGACCCTGTTGCGCGCGAAAAGACCGCCAACGCCGCCACCATGGCGGGTATGGCGTTTGCCAACGCGTTTTTGGGCATTTGTCACTCGATGGCGCATAAGTTGGGCGCTTTCCACAACCTGCCGCACGGTGTTTCCAATGCCCTTATGATTAACGAAGTCATCCGCTTTAACGCGACGGACAAACCCGTTAAAATGGGAGCCTTTTCGCAATATGCCTACCCCAAAGCGGCCGAACGATACGCCGAAGTCGCGGATTATCTGGGGATAAAAGGCGATAACAAGACCGAAAAGGTAACAAACCTTATCAAAGCAATCGACGCGCTCAAAGAAAAAATAGGAATTAAGAAAACCATAAAGGATTACGGAGTTGACGAAAAGGTTTTTTATGATAAACTGGATGAGATGACCGAGCAGGCATTCGACGACCAGTGCACGGGCGCAAACCCGAGATATCCTTTAATGAGCGAAATCAAACAAATGTATCTGAATGCGTATTACGGCGAAACGCCAAAAGGAGGAAAACAATGAAATTCAACCAAGTGGTTGCCGAACGGGCCAACAAAACCGTTTACCGCGACAAAGACAGAATTATCAAACGGTTCGACCAAAATTATTCCAAAGCGGATGTGCTGAACGAAGCCCTCAACCAAGCGAGAGTAGAGGAAACCGAGCTCAACATCCCAAAATTATTGGAAGTGGTCAAAATAGACAACTGTTGGGCGATTGTGCTGGAATATATCGAGGGAAGTACCTTAGAAACCCTGATGAAAGAGTGCCCCGAAAAGACGGAAGAATATTTGCGGTTTTTTGTCGATTTACAATTGAAGATGCACGCGCAACGGGCGCCTCTTTTAAACAAACTTCACGATAAAATGAACCGTAAAATCTCACAATCTCCGCTAAACGCGACGACACGCTACGACCTTCATACCAGACTTGAGGCGATGCCTCGCCAAAATACCGTGTGTCACGGCGACTATAACCCCGGCAATATCCTTATCGACAAAAACGGCGAACCGTATATTATCGACTGGTCTCACGCCACACAAGGCAACCCCGCCGCCGATGCGGCAAGAACCTTTTTGCTGTTTTGGCTTGCGAACGAGCCCGAAAACGCGGAAAAGTATCTCAATCTGTTTTGTGAAAAAAGCGATACCGCAAGACAAGTCATTCAAAAGTGGATCCCGATTGTCGCGGCATCCCAACTTGTAAAAAGCAAAAAAGAAGAAAAAGACTTTTTACTGCATTGGATTGAAGTCGTTGACTACCAATGAAATAATAATAAATAGAGGTTCCCTGCTTTCTTAAGGAACCACTTCATAAATACGATTTAGAAAAGTGATACACTTCGTGCGTAAATCGGCTTTCCAACCATTCGGCTGTTTTTGCGCCTTTTCCGCCCAAATTCGTCTTTTTCCTCGATTCGTATCCCGATACGCCTCTTCGAAAAGTCACCGTATTTGGACGAAAAATTCATCAAATTCAGCTCGAAGTATTTATGAAGTGTTTCCTTAAT
>JAQVTZ010000093.1:0-5094 GCA_028699795.1 Clostridia bacterium
CTTATGATTTAAATGTCACTACGAATGACGCGTTCCGTCCCGTTTCCAAGTTTTTTGACCGCATTGTGCGTCCCGAAATGCTGGAGAGCGCCCTCAACAACGCCATGCGTGTCCTTACCGACCCCGCCGATACGGGCGCGGTGGTGCTTGCAATGCCCCAAGATGTGCAGGGAGAAGTATACGATTTTCCCGCCTACCTGTTCGAAAAAAAGGGTTACCGCATTGCGCGAATGACCCCTTGTGAACAAGAAATCATGGAAGCTGCCGAAGCTATCCAAAAAGCAAACTATCCGCTTGTGATTGTCGGCGGCGGGGCAAAATACAGCGAAGCGGGCAAAGCGATTGCTGACTTTTGCGCGGCGCGCGGTATTCCCTTTGCCGAAACCCAAGCAGGCAAGAGCGCGATAGAGGGCTCCAATCCTTATAATTTAGGCGGTATCGGTGTGACAGGCAACGCTGCAGCAAATCGTATTGCCACAATGGCAGATGTCGTCATTGGCATTGGCACGAGGTTTTCGGATTTTACAACGGCATCCAAAACCCTCTTCTCAAAAGCCAAAATAGTATCAATCAATGTCGGCAAGTTTCATGCAGATAAACTAAATGCGATTGCCGTTAGAGCGGATGCAAAACATGCAATCATAGCTTTAGATAAGGCGCTCGGAAGCTATCGCGCCGCTTACCGCAACGAAATCAAAGAAGCCAAAGCGGATTGGGAAAAAGAATGCCAAAGACTTTCTTCTATCGTATATAACGATAATTTAATACCTGAAGTAACTGATATGACGCCCACGACGCTTGCGGACTTCCGCAAGGCAACGGGAGCGGGCATCTGCCAAACGGCGGCGCTTGCGCTTATTCGCAAAATCATCCCTGCGGATGCGATCGCGGTGGGCGCTTCCGGTAGTCTCCCCGGATGCATGCAGCGTATGTGGACAACGGATGCCAAAGACAGCTACAATATGGAGTACGGCTATTCTTGCATGGGGTATGAGATTGCGGGCGCATTAGGCTCCAAACTCGCCTGTCCCGACAAAGAGGTCTACGCATTTGTTGGCGACGGAAGCTATCTTATGTTACATTCCGAAATGGTGACCGCCGTACAAGAAGGCAAAAAAATCAATGTGTTGCTGTTCGATAACGGCGGGTTCGGTTGCATCAATAATTTACAGATGGGCAAGGGCGTTGCCAGCCTTGCAACAGAGATGCGCTACGGCGCAAACGCCGAAACGGATTATGTTGCGATAGATTACGCAATGAGCGCGAAAGCCTACGGCTTCGCAACCTATACCGCGCGAACTCCAGAGGAATTGGAAACTGCCCTCAAAGCGTCGCTTGCAGAATCCCGACCCGTATTGATTGATATCAAGGTACTTCCCAAAACCATGACAAACGGTTACGATGGCGGCTGGTGGCAATGCGGCTGTACGCACGCGCCGCGCAACGAAACACAAAAACTGGCTCTACAAGACCAGCTGAAGCACATAGAAGGCTAAATGGAGACTATTTTATGCGAAACAAAAAGAACATGAAGTTAGGGATTGCGCCCATTGCATGGACCAACGACGATATGCCGGACTTGGGCGCGGAAAACACCTTCGAGCAATGTGTCAGCGAAATGGCGCTTGCAGGTTACAAGGGTACCGAAATCGGAAACAAGTATCCTGCCAAGCCGAGAGAGCTAAAAAAGGCGCTCAAACTTCGCAAATTGCAAGTTGCCAACAGCTGGTTTTCGTCTTATCTTCTTACCGAGCCTTACGACAAGGTAGAAGCGGACTTCCGCAAAAAATGCAAATTCTTAAAGGCCGTCGGCGCAAAAAGAGTGGGCGTGAGCGAGCAAAGCTACAGCATACAAGGGCAAATGAATACGCCCGTGTTCGAAAAGAAATATGTCTTAAATGATAACGAATGGCAAGTTTTAAACGAAGGTCTCGACCGTTTGGGCGCTGTGGCGCAAGAGTACGGCATTACGCTTACCTATCATCACCATATGGGTACGGTTGTCCAAACTTCGGACGAAATCGACCGCATGATGAGCGGCACTGATTTTAATCTTGTTTTTTTGCTTTTTGACAGCGGACACCTCGCCTATTGCGGTGAAGATTACCTGTCCGTCCTGCAAAAGTACGCTTCCCGTATCAAGCATGTTCACCTCAAAGATATCCGCCCCGAAATCATAAAAAAGGTTAAAGACGAGCATCTGTCTTTTTTGCAGGGTGTCCGACTGGGCGCGTTTACGGTACCGGGAGACGGCGCCATCGATTTTGCGCCAATTTTTGAAGTGTTGGACAAAGCCGATTATCGGGGATGGCTTTTGGTGGAGGCCGAGCAGGATCCCGCAAAGGCAAATCCTCTGGAATATGCAATCAAAGCACGCAAATACATCAAAAAAACAGCAAAAATATAAAGGAGCAATCTTGTATGATCAAAATCGGAATCATCGGCGCAGGCAGAATCGGCAAAGTGCATACCGAATCCATTACACGCTATGTCAAGGGCGCGGAGGTCAAAACCATCGCGGACCCATTCCTTAACGAGGCTACCGCAGAGTGGGCGAAAGCGCAAGGCATTGCCCATATCGAAACGGATTATCATAAAATCCTGAACGACGACGAAATCTCTATTGTGCTCATCTGTTCTTCCACAGATACGCACAGCCAAATATCTTTAGAAGCGATTGCCGCGGGAAAACATGTGTTTTGCGAAAAACCCATCGATCACGATGTCGCCAAAATAAAGCAGGTCATGGAAGCCCTCAAACATAGCAATGTTAAATATCAAGTGGGGTTTAACCGCAGATTCGACCATAATTTTATGGCGGCAAGAGAAGCCGTAAAAGCGGGCAAAATAGGCGACCTTAATATCCTAAAGGTCACCTCGCGCGACCCCGGCGCCCCTCCCGTATCCTATATTAAGGTATCGGGCGGCATCTTTTTGGACATGACAATCCATGATTTCGATATGGTAAGATTTATGTCCGGTGCCGAAGTGGAAGAAGTGTACGCCGTGGGCGGCGTACTTGTCGATCAGGCGATAGGCGAAGCCGGCGATATTGATACCGCTATCATTACCATGAAACTCTCGAACGGCGCATTGGCGGTGATAGATAACTGCCGCAGGGCGACTTACGGCTATGACCAAAGAGTCGAGGCGTTCGGAAGTCTGGGGCAAGTGGCGATCGGCAACGATACCGATTCTACCGCCGTCATCAGCAATGCCACGGGCGTTATCGCCGAAAAACCAAAGCTCTTTTTCTTAGAGAGATACATGCAGGCTTATGTGGACGAAGTATCCTCTTTTATTGATGCGGTCGTCAACGAGAAAGAAGTAAAAGTTAATGTGGAAGACGGCCTAAAACCCGTACTGATTGGCCTTGCCGCAAAGCTCTCCATTGCCGAAAACCGTCCCGTAAAGATTGCGGAAATTGCGGCGCAATACGGATTATAAAAACAAAAGAGGTGATTAAATGCCCAATATGGTAGCTCATATTTATTTCGGCAAAGAGGTGTTAAAAACGCTTCCCGCCGAAATCAAACAAATCTGCGAAAAATATCCCGATGCGTTCCGTTTTGGCACCATCGGACCGGATTTCTTGTTCGCGCTGCGCGAAATCGGCGACCCCGCCAAAAGATATACCAACCTTATGCAGTCTTGCAGGGTATACGAGACTTTCCAATCCATTGCGGCGCGGCTACACCAAAACCCCGACGAACGCGAGATAAGCTATACGATGGGGCTGTT
The DNA here is from genome assembly GCA_028699795.1 of Clostridia bacterium. Taxonomy (GTDB): domain Bacteria; phylum Bacillota; class Clostridia; order Christensenellales; family DTU072; genus Firm-09. Next base: position 3,742 of record JAQVTZ010000093.1, read on the forward strand.
GTGCCACTATGTAGCGGACTTCAATATTCATCCCTATGTCTATTATTTTGTGGAAGAAGGTTTTATTAAAGATGTCGATATGTTAAACAAACCACATGTGCATGCGTTAATTGAGGCCGCTTTTGATGAGTACACGGCGCAGGAGTTATTACATAACCCCCAATATTGTCCCGGGGACGACCTCAAAACAACTGCCGCCACCAAAAACGCCATTGCCAACCTTTATTACGGCGCAGTGAACAAAATAGTCGGATTGGATGTAAAAAAATCCAAAATTAAGTTAGCCGCTGCCATTACGCGTATTTTTGCCGGTTTTACAACAGACCGGTCGGGACGAAAACGCGCAATACTTAATTTTGTAGAAGAGAAAATCTTAAAAACAAGGAAACTTACCGTTGTTATGCGTCCTCCGTGGGGGTACGGTAAGTTGGATTACCTCAATTTTTCTCACAAGCCTTTCCGTGTTGTGCGCGACCGCGACGAAACCTCCAGCATGTCTTACTTAGAATTACTCGATAAATGTATCGGCTTAGGTAGTACATACTTGACGAATTTTTACAAGGCGATTCGCAAAGACGGAGACCTCGAACCCATGGGAGGCTATGATGCTTACGCTGTAAGTTATGAAGGAACGACAAATAGAAAGAAATAAGGCTTTTATAAATCTCGATTGCCTCCGCTTGACATTTTGTATGAAGCAATGGTAGAGTGGTATAAAATATAATCTAGAGCGATAGCGATACCAATAGAGTCCGACAAAAATGGCGCGTATAAGTATAGGAGGACGCCATTTTTCGACTGGTCGGAAATAAAAATTACAAATTACAATGTACAAATGAAATCAAATTACAATGTACAAATTACAAATGAGGATAAATCAAATTACCAATAAGGTAATTGGTTGATTATCGATAATAAAAAGAGGTGAAAATATGAAACTTGCGTTTTCTACATTAGGCTGTCCCGATTTCGACTGGTCCGACATTTATTCGATGGCGAAGGATTGTGGATTTCAAGGGATTGAACTCAGAGGGCTCGGCGACGATATTTTCGCCTATAAAAAGCCTTTTGCAAGCGAAAATATTGCAGATACGGTAGAGTTTCTAAAAAAACGCCGTCTCGAAATACCTTGTATTTCTTCCGGCAATTGCATTAAATATGCGGACAAGAAAGAAGAAAACATCGCTATCTTAACAGAGTACATAGAGCTTGCGGCAAAATTAAATAGTTCGTTTATCAGAGTGCTCGGCGACGAGAAGCCCCACGAGGACGGCGAAACCGACGACGCAATCGTTGCCGAAGTTCTTATGCGGCTCATTCCGCTTGCCGAGAAAGCGAATGTGACCCTTTTGG
>JAQVTZ010000093.1:5194-7330 GCA_028699795.1 Clostridia bacterium
AGTTCGTTTATCAGAGTGCTCGGCGACGAGAAGCCCCACGAGGACGGCGAAACCGACGACGCAATCGTTGCCGAAGTTCTTATGCGGCTCATTCCGCTTGCCGAGAAAGCGAATGTGACCCTTTTGGTAGAGACTAACGGCGTGTATGCGGATACCAAAAGGCTTTTTGCCTTACTTAACAGCATCCAAAGCGATCATGTAGGCGCGCTTTGGGACATCCACCATCCTTATCGTTTCAAAGGCGAATCCCCCGAAAAAACCGTACAAAACCTTGGCGCGTACATCAAATATACGCATATCAAAGACTCTAAGGTCGAGGACGGCAAAGTGGTGTATAAAATCATGGGCGAAGGCGACCTTCCGATATCAAGTATTATGAGGGCGCTGAAATCCATCAACTACGAAGGCTATATCTCGCTGGAGTGGCTCAAAAGGTATACGCCGTATCTAGAAGACGCGAACATTGTCTTCCCGCATTTTACTCACTATATGGGGCAGTACTTAGGGCAAACAATACAATCGGGCAAGCTCTACTACAATATGCGTAAAACGGGCAAATATATTTGGCCCAAAAAGACACTTATAGACCTTACTTTTTCACAAGTGTTGGACAGAGTGGCGGACGAGTTTCCAGACCAATACGCTTTCCGTTACACCACAATGGATTATACAAGGACATACGCCGAGTTCCGCGACGAAGTGGATACCTTTGCGCGCGCCTTGATTGCCATGGGTGTCAAAGCTGGCGACCATGTCGCAATTTGGGCGACCAATGTACCCCAATGGTTTATTACATTTTGGGCTGTCACGAAAATCGGCGCGGTGCTTGTGACAGTAAACACAGCGTACAAAATCCACGAAGCGGAGTACTTATTGCGGCAATCGGATACCCATACTCTCGTTATGATAGATGGGTTTAAAGACAGCGACTATGTCGGTATCATCAAAGAAATCTGTCCCGAACTCGAGACAGCCAACAAAAACGCGCCGCTTTATCTCAAGCGTTTGCCGTTCTTGCGCAACATTATTACAATAGAGTCCAAACAAAAAGGCTGTAAGACTTGGGAAGAAGCGATGGCGTTATCGGGGAGGGTGCCCGTAAACGAAGTTTATAGAAGAGCTGCGGCGGCGCATAAGGACGATGTATGCAATATGCAATATACCTCGGGTACGACGGGTTTTCCCAAAGGCGTGATGCTTACCCATTATAATGTGGTGAACAATGGGAAGACGATAGGCGACGGGATGGATTTGTCCACTGCAGACAAAATGATGATTCAGGTCCCCATGTTCCATTGCTTTGGCATGGTGCTTGCTATGACGGCTGCGGTAACCCATGCCACCACAATGTGTCCGATTCCCGCATTCTCCCCTTCCAAAGGGCTCGAGTGTATCAACAAAGAGAAAATTACCTGCTTCCACGGGGTGCCTACGATGTTTATTGCAATGCTAAACCATCCCGATTTCGACAAGACGGATTTCTCGGCGTCGCGTACGGGCATCATGGCAGGCAGTCCCTGTCCTATTAAAGTGATGGAAGAGGTCTGCGAAAAGATGAATATGAACGAGATTTGTATCGTATACGGCCAGACGGAGGCTTCTCCCGGTTGCACGATGAGCACCACTACGGACCCCATCGAGGTGCGCGTTTCTACCGTAGGCAGAGCGATGTTCGGCGTACAATGCAAGATTGTCGATCCCGAAACCAACTGTGAACTTCCGCCCAACACGGACGGCGAGTTTGTCGCGAAGGGTTATAATATCATGAAAGGCTATTATAAAATGCCCGAGGCCACGGCTACAGCAATCGACGAAAACGGTTGGCTGCATACGGGAGACCTTGCCCGCGTAGACGAAAACGGCAACTATAAGATTACGGGCCGTATTAAAGATATGATTATCCGCGGCGGCGAGAACATTTATCCCAAAGAGATCGAAGATTTCATTTATACGCATCCCGCGGTGTCCGATGTGCAGGTAATAGGCGTACCAGACAAGCAATACGGCGAAGAGATTATGGCGTGTGTTATCCTTAAAGAGGGCGCGACGCTGACCGAAGAAGACCTCAAGCATTATGTCGCCACCCACATGGCAAAGCACAAAACGCCCCGCTATGTAGACTTTGTAGACAGCTTC
>JAQVTZ010000094.1 GCA_028699795.1 Clostridia bacterium
TCGCTTTGCCGGCTTTCTGAGCGGATGCAATCGTCGTTGCGCCTATTGTCATAACCCCGACACATGGAAACAGGGCAAACCCTACGAGGCGGACGAGCTTGTTACAATGATTCTCCGATACAAGCCCTATTTTCGAGGCGGCGGCGGCGTTACCTTTTCGGGTGGAGAACCTCTGATGCAGGCCGAATTTCTTTGTGAGGTAGGGACAAAACTGCGCGCGCAAGGGATACATATCGCGCTGGATACCTCTTGCAGCTTTCTTGGGGAACCCCAAAAAAAACTCTACCGTCTTTGTGACCTTGTCATTGCAGACCTCAAGTTTACCACACCCGAGCTATATAAAGATTATTGTAAAAATGACATTTTCGGAACCGTAATGTCAACTTTAAGGTACCTGAACCAACAAAATATACCTGTTTGGATTAGGACGGTTATCGTTCCAGGCGTCAACGATACCCCCGAGGATATCGATGCGTATTATAGTCACATCAAAGAGTTTACCAATGTGCAAAGATTCGAACTAAAGCCTTTTCATACCATGGGGTTTTCAAAATACGAAAAATTGGGGATCCCCAATCCTTTACAGGGCAAAGAAGGTTTGCCGCAAGAGACACTCGAAATGCTCAAAAACCATTTAAACAATCTGAAAAAAAAGCGATAAAGCTAGTCCTCTTTTTTTGCCTTCTCGCCACTTTCGCGCGCCTTTCCTTGCAATTCGGGTACGGGCCGCACGCTGTTTTTGCCGTACTTTTTGTCGCTGTCCATGCCGTCACCCGGCTGATATCTTCTCATTCCCTTTTTTGCCATATTCCCTCTGGTCTAGTATGGAACTCTCAGTACAAATTATCGAAATGCTTTTCATAAAGCGAAAGATAAGAAAGATTACTATTTTGTTGCAAGGATTGCATTAAATGGATACGGTCTACCGTAAAGCTGTGTTCGGGCACTTCTATTTTAGGATTGTCGGCAACAACAGAACGCCCCAGCGTAATATGGGGACGGTATGGCCGATTTTCTATTTTAAAGTTTGCCGCTTGAAGTTTGCGGGTAAGGTCGCTTTGCAATCTCAACAGGTCGGGATTGGAAGTAACACCCATCCAGTATATGTCTCCTCTGTTATGCGCAAACTTTCCGCTTTTGTGTAGCGTTAACGCAAAAGAAGGGCAGTTTACCGTGTCCATTATTTTTATAATATCGTCTTCTCTGTTGGTTTCTCCGATAAAAACTAAGGTAAGATGTAAATTACCTGCATTTGAGAAATTGCCCCGTTTCGCCTGAAATTTTAGAGTTTCAATACAGTTTTGCAAAACCATCTTTGTTTCTGCCGTAAAATTGATAGAGAGAAATAACCTTTTTTGTTCCATAGAACAATTATAGCTACTTTACGCGAGTGTTGCAACAGAAGCGATTATTTTCATGAAAGAATCAAGGCAATACCATTGCGGATAAAGCACATTTATGGTACTATTTTATAAAAAAACAGGAGAGAGGGATGGCAAAAGAGAAGGGTCGAAAAGTTTTTAGGATGCTCTCCTATGGGTTTGCGGACATGTTGGGCGGAGGGGTGAACCAAGTCATCTCCGTCTATTATCTTACTTTTTTAATCTATGTGGTACAACTCTCCCCTTTACAGGCGGGACTGGTTACGGGACTCGGAAAAATTTGGGATGGATTTACAGACCCGCTAATGGGGGTTATCGTAGACCGGACCAAAGCGAAGATGGGCGCGTGCAGACTGTGGCTTCTTATTGCGGTCGTCCCTGTTTTTGCGGGGTACTTTTTGCTGTGGAACTTTTTCGGGATAGACACGAATACGGGCAAATTCATCTATTTCATCTTTGCCTATATGCTATGGAGTACGGCGTACACCGTGGGGACCATACCGTACGAATCGCTTTTGCCGCGTATGGTAAGCAGTTATAAAGAGAGAACGAATTTCAGCTCGGTGCGTATGATATTCAGCGGTGTCGCTTGTGTCGCTTCGACTTATGTTTATGAATGGTTGGTACCCGTCTCTGCTGACAACCCCCTTTCGCCCGCTTTTACCGATAACTTTATCCTTCTCGGTATTGTATTGGGATTGTGGTTCAGTCTGCCTCTTATTATCACAGTCATTGGAACCAAAGAGTCGCCTTTGCCCGCGAACAGAGAGCGGCTTACGCTCAAATCGATTTTCAGGGATTACAAAGAGGTCATCAAATCCAAAATATTCCGCAAGTATTACCTATTGGGACTAAGCGGAGCGCTTGTGTCCAGCGCAATCAACTCTTCTATGGTCATCTTCGTATACTTAATTTACGGCAACATTACCGACTTTTTGTTTACATTTTCGTTGGTTTTTCTGGTCATCAACCTAAAAGGCGCGGTAGAAATAGCGTTTTTTGTCCCCAATGTGGTTCTCATGAAAAAATACAACAAACACCGCCCTTATCTCATCGATTTACCTTTGATATTTATTGCGGCAATCATGATATTATTCATTACTCCTGCAACGCCCATTTGGTTTATGCTGATTGCGATGGCCATTTTAGGCGCGGGTTCGTCTTGCCTCAATTTCGTACCGATGACGCTGCTTCCCGACCTCTCGGATGTAGATGAACTGATTTACGGCAAGCGGCGCGAAGGTGTCAACGCGGGCCTCACCACTTTGGGCAAAAAACTTGTCTATGGACTATCTCTTACGCTGTTTGGTTTTATATTGGAAATTTTCGGTCTCGACACGCAAACGGCAAGCCCCGATGTCGCAACGCAGGGCTCTATTTTGGCGGTAAAAATAATGTTCTGTATTCTCCCCATTTCGGTAAGCGTTCTGATGCTGATAGTAAGCAGAACTTATCATTTAAATGCCTCTAACCATAATACTATCGTAAGGCTGATTGCGCAAAAGCGCGAAACGGGCGAAATATCCGCTTCGTTAGAAGAACAAGTAATGTGCGAGCAAATTTCAGGTGTGAAGTTTAAAAAAAGCTGGTTGGGCGGATACAATCAACAGTTGCCTTCATAAACGGTGTCGAGATATTTTCGGGCAATCCCCGCGAGTCTGTAGACGGTGGAAACGGGCGTGGGTGTTCTCCCAACATAATGGTAACGGGGATAGAATTTGGAAATATGCAAAGGGATATCGCGGCCCACAGATGCAAGCCATTCAGAAAGCTCTTCGGTTTCTTGGTCGGAGTCGTTTTCGTCGGGGATAATAAGCGTGGTGACCTCTACATGACATTGTTTATAAAGTGTTTTGATGGTGTTTTTTACGGGTTCCAAACTTCCTCCCAACTTTTTATAATAGGTGTTCGAAAAACATTTTAAATCAATATTCGCGGCGTCTATATAGGGCAAAAGGGAGACAAGCGGTGCGGGGTTGCAATAACCGTTGGAAACAATTACATTGACAAGTCCCCTTTCTTTTGCAAGTTTTGCGCAATCTAAAACATACTCCCACCCTATAAGCGGTTCGTTATAAACGTAGGCAAGCCCGATATTGCCTTCAGGGAGGAGTTTGACAGCTTGCTCAATAAGCTCCTTGGGTGAAACAAAGGCAGAAACAACGCGATCATGCGGAGCCTTTACAATTTTGTAGTTTTGGCAGAAAGGGCAGGAGAGATTGCATCCAAAGCTGCCTACTGAAAGAATTTTGCTGCCGGGGAAAAATCGCTTAAAGGGCTTTTTCTCGATGGGGTCGAGCGACAAAGAAGTGACTTTGCCGTAATTGATACAAACGATTTTGCCGTTTTGGGCGCGGCGCGCGCCGCACAGGCCTGTTTGTCCTTCTTCCAACGAGCAATGATGCGGGCAGGTTGTACAAACAATCTTTTTCATAGATTTTCACCACCTCGGGACGCTATTGCGAAATAAAAAAATCCGCATAAGCGATGCTATGCGGAGTAAAAGGACGAAGATATAAAGACGAAGTTCGGCAAGATGCACACGCGCCTTGTCGCAACCCGTAATGGGTGATAGTATTCTGTTTTGTTCGCCCCTGTCAACTTTGGGCAATATGACAGGCGGATGGGGCAGAACAAATGCGCCAACCAAAGCCATGTACCGCCTCCTCTTGCATATTATAGCACAGAGTATCCACTATTTTCAATGCCTAATAAATGATTCCCGACCAGCCTTAAGCATGATTTTATCTATTATTTATCGCATCCACAGGTCTTTTGCGCGCAATGCGTATCACAGGCAAGAATGAAGCGATGAAGGCGACAACAAGACTGACTCCCAGCATCAGCGCAACCTGTCTTATGCCAAAAATCAAGAAGGTAATTAACAATCCGTAATTGGTGCGAAGCGCGGTATTTATCACAATCACGGTGGCAACTGATGCGGCAACCGCAAGAACAAAGTTGATAAGGGCGATGATGAGACTTTCGTTGAAAAAGATGCCGAACACATCGCTGCTTCGGGCGCCTACGGCGCGAAGAATGCCTATCTCCCGTTTTTTATAAGTGATACTGGTAGAGATATAATTGGTAAGCATAAGAGAAGCAAAGAGCGCGAGTCCCAACCCTACATAAAGGAAAACCTTGGCGAGGTCCTCAAAAAGAGAGTTGACCATATCGAGCAATACATTGACTTCGTTATGCATGCTATAATAATAACCGCTTTCTTCTTGTCCGTAATAAAACTCCGCAAGTTCTTTGATCGCATTCGTTCCTTTGGGCATTGCCGTGATTGCGAAAGAATATGAGCCAAGAGAAATATTGTCATAGCGCTCATAAATTGTGTCGCTTACGGCAAGCATTCCCATATTTTCGTTGTCGAGGAAAAACCCTTTTATGTTCGCATCCAGCTCTTCAGACTGGTAATATAAGGGATAATACATGATATACTGTATGGTAAAGCCGTTTAGAAGTTGACGAATGGATTCACGATTGTTGTCAAGATAGTCTGAAATTTGCGCAGGGTTGTCCAAACTGATGTTTACACTTAACCCCGAGTCATAAAAATAACCCAAAGCATCGCATAAGTTCACCAAAACATCGTTTTCCCCTAAACTGCGACTTTCATTTTCCTCTAGATAGAATACGGTATAATCGTTTTCCGTTAGCTCTTCTGTTGTCGTAATTTTTTGGGTACTCAGCCCGTAATTCGGCATAGTTTGGTTGTTAAGATAGATAGTGCCCATATCGTTCAGTGCAAGGCCGATTTCATTGTCCCTTTCTTCCATAAATTGATTCGTGAATCCCTCTTTTACAAAAGCCAAACAATGATAACCGTAATTGGTGACGGTCTGAAGTTCGTTTAACAACACAAATGCGCCGATATCTATTGAGTTATACTCTTTATCTATAGGCGCGTATCTTTCGGTATTGAAATGGGTGTCTATAATAGCGGTAACAAGATAATTTTTACCGTTGAAGTTTATAACAGGGTCGTAAGCCAAAAAATCCGCTTTGGTTGCAATCTCGTCGGAATCAAGGATTCTGATGTTGTCGGTATATCCCGCTTTTGTATAATGAGAATAAAGATACTCTGTTATGGCGATTTCGTGATTGCCCGTAGGCATCGTGCCTGTTACCGTAAAGCCTAACGCCTCCAGTTCTTCTTTGGAGGCAACCTCATAAAACCCCGATACGGTAGAGGTATAATAAGGGGTAATAAGATTTTGGTTTTTGAAGTTATAAATAGAATAGGCGCCGTATCTCTGCTCGTTGTATACAGGTTTAAAGCCGTATCCCGTCTGTTGATTAAGATTGTCAATATCCTCTTGTGTCATAGAAACGGGCATTGAATAGCCGCCGTCATCGATATCGCGGTACGCCATGCTAAATGACAGATAGTCGACACCCGTATCCTGCACCGATTGCGCTAAAGTGGTTACTTTGTCGTAGGCAGAAACGGTATCCGCGAGTCCGAACATTGCAAATGCGATAAATGACAAAAATATCGTGATAATAAGACGGATGCGTTTGTGCTTGAGACTGCTTGCGCCCATTTTGAAAGAATGCTTGAAGGGAAGCCGCGACTTAATAAGTTTGAAAGGCTTGCTGTCGTTGGAAATTACCGCATTGTTGTCTGTTTCGTGGAAAGCCTCTTTTTGCCCCCTTTCGTCCAGTTTTGCGGCTTTTCGCACGGTTTCGTTGAGGGTATCGTCCAGCGTGATAACCGCGTCGCGCTGTTCGAGATAATTGTTGAGGATATCGAGGTCGGTTTGGGTCAGGTGGTAGCCCTGTTTGATTTGAATAATAGAGTCGTCTGTGATGCGAAGACCCTCGCTTGCATTTTGTGCCGCGCATTTGTATTTTGTAATATCGCTGATGACTCTGCCGTCTTTCAATTCAATGACACGGTCGCCGTAAAGTTCGGCAAACTCTCTGTCGTGGGTAACCACAATAACAAGTTTATCTTTGGATAACTTTTTGAGGGTATCGAATACCTGCAACCCCGTTGCGCTGTCTAACGCGCCCGTCGGTTCGTCCGCCATAATGATTTCGGGATTTTTGACCAGCGCGCGCGCAATCGCCACCCTTTGCTTTTGCCCGCCCGAAAGTTCGTTGGGGTTGCGGTTGCCGTAGCCTCCCATATCCACTTCGGCAAGAATCTTGTTGATAGCGTCTTCCGTCACTTTTTGCCCTTGCAATTGAAGCGCAAGCCCGATGTTGACTCCTACCGAAAATTCGTCTAAGATATTATATTCTTGGAAGATAAAACCGAGATAGGTGTTGCGGTAACTGTCGAAGTCGTCTTGGGAAAAGTTTTTGGAAGATTTTCCTTTGATGATAATCTCTCCGCTGTCGTACTTGTCCAGCCCGCCCATCACATTGAGGAGCGTGGATTTGCCGCTGCCGGACTTCCCCAATAAAAATATCATTCCCGTATCGGGGAAACGCAGGCTTACTCCATCCAATGCCCTTACGGGTGCGCCTTTTTTGGGCTTGTATACGCGTACTAAATCTTTAATTTCTAACATAAAAAATCGTTGTTCCTTTCCCTAATCTTTATTATTATATAGGAAAGATTGACTATAAGCAATACCAACGGGATTTTAAATGGTCATTAAAAATAAAAAAGAATAAACAAAAATGCCCGACGCATATCGCATCGGACACTTAATGTTTGGTGGAGATAAGCGGGTTCGAACCGCTGGCCTCTTGAATGCCATTCAAGCGCTCTACCAACTGAGCTATACCCCCGAAAGTGGAACGCGTATATTGTAAACCGATGTAGACAGTTTTGTCAACTGTTTTGCATCAAGCGGAAAGATTATCATAGACTTAAAAACCGATTTTCTCATCGCCACTCTTTTTCATCATCC
>JAQVTZ010000095.1 GCA_028699795.1 Clostridia bacterium
ACGGAATTACCGTTTCTTAACAAACAATAGGCGGAGAGTGGATTTCATATCCACTCTCCCAACCTATATCGCTTGCGTGAATTATATGGATATAATAATTTATCCTTATTTGTAATTTGTACATTGTAATTTGTAATTTGATTTATCCACATTTGTAATTTGTACATTATAATTTGTAATTTGACTTCATCCACATTTGTAATTTGTACATTGTAATTTGTAATTTAACTTCATCCACATTTGTAATTTGTACATTGTAATTTGTAATTTATCCATAACTCCACACTCCAAACTAATAAAAAGGAGGTTTTTGCTATGATTCTTAGTGAAATAGTAGACAGAGCAATCCAAATACTGGGGCTCGAAAATGAGGTTTCGGTTGATGTTGCCGGCTCCAAACTCACCAAACTGACCGATTGTGTCAACATGATTATCGGAGAACTGACACAAGAATATATCCACCTAAAGCAAACTGAAACGCTTGTGTTTTCAGAAGGAAGAGCGTATTATACCGCGTTTTCCAAACAGGTACGCGAGGTGCTTTCGGTGAAAATAGGCAAGAGCAAACAGAACTTCATCATGTATCCGTTGTATCTTTATGCGGAAGGATTGGAAGGTAATGCAGAAGTAACTTATTTGTATCATTTGGGGTCGCTTTCGTTGTCGGATACGGTCGAATTGCCGCCTCAATATTCGGTGTACACCCTTGCAATCGGCACAGTTTCGGAATATTGCTTCCGCACGGGGCTTGTGGATGAGGCACTATTTTACAAGAGCCGTTATGACAGCTCACTGATGAATTTATCCAGACGAATGCGGCTTGCCAATTTGCCGTCGAGGAGGCTTCTATGAAACCGGTATTTCGGCGGGAGCAGTTACCCACTCGGTCGCGCTATCACTATAAAATCAACTCTTTCGACGGTATCGAAGCCGATAAAGATACGGCGACGGTTTCTCTCAACACCGCCCAGTATGGGTTTAATATCGGCATCAAAGACGGCAATCTGATAAACGGGCCGGGCATCAATACTGCTGAGGCGGTACTGGGGAACGGGACGATGCGTACGATACCCGACCTAGGCGCTTTTGTAACGGGAGTAAAACAACCTTATCTTTATAGACGATACAATGCCGCGACAGGTGTGCGTGACGACAGAATCGTCGTACTGGGGACAGACAGATATCTCTACCAAAGCAATGTTAACAGCGGAAATTTTGCAAGGCTTGCCGATGTTCCCAGATTGTTAGACGAAGAAGTCAGCTTTTGCAATTATTGCTTTGATGGCGAAGATGTTTTGCTTATTTTGACAGAAGAGGGCGGAATGTATGTTTACGATGGCTCCGCCGCGACCTATTATGCCGACGCGCCCAAACTCCGCTCAGTCTGTATGCATTACGAAAGATTGTTTGGTTCCGATGCGCAAAACCCGTCCAGACTGCATTTTTCCAACGATTTGGATCCAACAGATTGGACGATAGCAACAGACGGCGCGGGGTATATTGATTTTATGGACGAGGGTGGCGCGATTATCAAGGTGATTTCGTTTAAAGATGCAATTTACATATTTCGCGAACACTCTATTGTCAGACTTTCCGCCTATGTGAACCCCGAAGATTACAGCGTCAGCAAGGTTTTTTATACGAGTTGCTTTATTAGCTCCGAAAGCATCGTATCCGAAAACGGAATTGTCTTTTTTATGGCGGACAACTTTTTGTATTCTTTCGACGGATACCGCGCTTCGCGAATTTTTTCGGGGGTTACCGCGCTGTTTGCGGATACCTCTTGCATTAGTGCCTGTTGCTTCAAAAACAAACTGTATATCGCCGCCATGTTAAAGACAGAAAACGACTCCGCCGGCGCCGATGAAGATGTGACAGACGGGATACAATACAATAACGGTTTCGTCGAAATAGATCTTTTAGGGGGTGGGGTGAGCGTCTTCCGCGGTACTTCCGTAAGAGGGTTTTTCCCGTTGGTGGCAGACAGCGTAAGCGAATTGCTCGTGTATTTCGGCAATTTCCGTATGGGGTATTTCGGTAAGATAACAGACAGCGGCAATCTGTTTGGTTCTCCTCTGAACAAGGTCTGGAAAAGCCCTGTAAGCAACTTGGGCAGTCTGGATAAAATCAAAGCTTTAAGGCGGATTTACATATCTTCCAAATACGGTATCCATGTAGAAACCGCCGTAGACGGACAAAAACGCGAAATTCAGGCATACGGATCGGATAAGCCGAGTATGTTGCCGTTAAGTTTAGTAGGGGATTCCGCTTATCTTAAATTGAGCACCCAAAACGACAAAATATTTGTTTCGTCCGTCAATTTCGAATTCGATACCGTGAGGAGATACCATGCAGATTGAAGAGATACTTTGCTCGATTAGCGAGCTTCAGGCAAGGATTGCGCGCCTTGCCAAAATAGTAGAAGAAATTCACAGCGCGGTTTGTCCGCCAGAAGGAGGAGAAAGTGGGGAATAGTTTGCAACTCATTGACCAAATAAAAAAAGCGTTAAACAAAACACGCGCTGCAACGGAAGAAGAAAAAAACGATTCTCTTACGCTTGTGCAAAAGCTTAAGGAGATGGACAGCGCGTACAAAAAAGCGAATGCGCTTCCCAAAACGGATTCATCGGCAATACCCGCGACCTTAGGGCTGAAACCGAAAACTTTTACGCCGAAATCCGACGCCGAAATCATAAAAGCCGCGGAGATTGCGCTTGCTCCCGAACATAGTAAAAAAGTAGAGCAAGCGACTTCAGCAAAGGAAAAAACCGTAGCGAAGCTGGAAGACAATGCGGAAGATTTACAAATAGATTATGCCGAAGACGCAAAAAAATTGGAAGAAACCGCAAAACAATTAGACGAAGCCCATCAAGACAGCATGATTATTCAAGGGCTTATCAATAGCAGTATCAACGAAAGCGGAAAAAATGAAATCGATAACGCATACCAAAAGCAACATGCCGTAATAAAACAAGTTCTTAATAGTAAGTTAGAGGATATTGGCGCAAAAATGTCTCTTGCTCGTCTTGACTATGAGCAAGCTCTCAGCCAATTTGATTTGCAGCATGCGGCAAGTCTCGAAAGCAAGATTTCTTCTTATAAAATTGAGCAGGAAAAATTAAAAGAAGAAGTAAACGCCTATAACAAAAAGATCGCCGAACAAGAACTGAAGTACCAACAGGAAAGAGAGAGAAAATTGGCGGAGCTGGAAACCGAGAGGCTAGAGCGGCAAGCGGAAATGGAGGCGCAAACAAAAGCTTACGAGAAAGAGCACGGCTACAGTGGTGATAAAGCGGCCGAAATGGAAAACCGCTACCGCCTTGCTTATGACACTTACAGCAAGCTGGACAAAGAGGTCGCTTTGGAGTTAATTAACAAACAAAACACGGACCTAAAAGCAACTTTGGGATTGTACTATCAGCGTTTGATAGACGCCATAATGAGCAGGTAGGGCGATATGGAGTTGGTTAAAATGGAAGCGCGTACCCTGTGTGATAACGGCGCATGCGGTAAAATCGCGCGGGTTGCGGTTGCGCGTGAAGGGACACCGTTACATATGCGCTTGCATCTTTGCGAAGATTGCATGCGCGAACTGCACAAACTTTTGCAAGAATATTTCAAAAACGAAAAGAAGGAGAAGTAGGTATTATGTGGGAACAAATCATACAACTTGCCGCAAACAGCGGCATCTGGGCGTTGCTGTTTGTCACGCTGTTCTTTATTGAACTGAAAGAAAGTAAAACACGGGAAGAAAAATATCAAAACACGATAGACAGTCTTGCCGACCGTTTGGGCGTGGTTTGCGACATCAAAGAGGATGTAAAAAACATTATGGGGAAACTGGATTAGCAAAATATCATCAACTAAATAACCTCGTACGCTGTTGGTACGGGGTTTTAGTTTCACTTAAAAAATAAAGATAGGTTGCGGAGGTATGTTATAATGGGAATGGCAACACCAAGCGGAGGCGTTAAAAAGTTTGTAGGTCGATTGGGTGATCTAAAGACCGATGGAAAACCCAATTCAAGAGCAGATTTATATAATAAAAATGGTGAAAAAATTCAAAGCAGGTGGTACGATGCAAACGGTAAAGTAACTCATAACCGAGATTATAAACACGGTGGAAAGTGGCCTTTTCCCCACGATCACGAATGGACACTAAACGACAACGGGGAGCCTAGTCGAGGAAGAGATCACTTGGCAGTCAATCCGGACTTTATTTAAGGGAGAAAAGTTATGAAAAAAGAAAGTGAATATAAAATCAAACAAGCAAATTGCGATGTATGCGGGAATTTAGTATGGTTGGACCAATACGGCAACGGGGACGAATGCCCCGTTTGCGGTTGGCGTCAATCAGAGGAATCGGCGGACCATCCCGAGGGTGCGGGGATTATGAATATACCCTCACTAAACAACGCAAGAGAACTCTATAGGCAAGGGAAACGGCTTGTCGCTAATTTCAATGATTTCATAGAGGCTTATAAGCGCTATGGAGAGTTAGAATTTACCTACAAAGGGGTTGTTTACGGTGTTTATGCACCAAGAGGAACAATTATCTTGTTTGAAAGTTATCGTTCAAGCGATGAAATAGGGCATTATAAAGACATAGAAGACTTTAGAAACAACGCAAGTATAGACGGCGTATTGCTAAAAGACCTTTGGGTCGACGTAGAAAATACGGATTTTCTGCAATAAAAATCTAAAATATAAGGAGAATTAATATGAAACAAAATTTAGCGACGGAGTCGCTATTTTCTGCTACTCAATCCGAGGATGAAAAGCAGGAGAAAAAACTAAAAATAGTCAGAAACGAATTTAAACTCGTCGGTAAATACGGGATGCCTCTCGTAAAAAAACAAGACATTGACCTTAGCAAAATTGAACCTTGGGGATATACAAAAGCAAAGCCAGACGATGAAGAATTTAAACATAAGACTATTCATTTTTTTACTTATGATTGGCATTTTGAAGCTGCATACAGCAAGCCGGAAATGACCTTTGAAAAATTGGCTCAATATTACGCCCTACTTACACCAGAGTTCAGCACTTATACAGATATGCCATTAGTGCTTCAAGCCTACAGCACATTTAAAAACCGTTGGTGCGGTGCTTTTTGGCAACAACAAGGCATGAAAGTTATCCCCACCATCACATGGGGAACGCCCGCAAGCTATGAATTTTGCTTTGACGGCGTTGAGAAAAGCAGCGTTGTTGCCGTGTCTACTTATTCAAGGGAAGAAAACAAAGACGCTTTTATGCCGGGCTATAACAAAATGCTTGAGGTTCTTGAACCTACCGCAATCGTTTGTTACGGCGATCCGTTTGATGAAATGCGAGGCAAAATAAAGCTCTGCAATCCCTTTAACGAAAAGGAATTGATAGCAAAAATGGGTATGGCGGAATACATAAAAAAGCGGCTTGACGGTACGCTTTATCCGTCTAATTAGGAGGTAGCATGAAATATAAATTGGGAACCTCTATTTATCCCCTTCGAGGAATTTCGGATGGATTTTCGAGTAGAAAAACGCCGTTTTGACGAAGGCAATAGCAGCGCTATTGTCGAGGAAAATAGGCGGTTTTATGCCGAAAAGACCACGAAATTACCGAACAGCGTTTGCATTTTGGGTTTGGCAGTACAATATGCCATAAACCCAAAATGGCAAGCGGGGGCTAAATAGAGGTACCCAAATTAACAATTGACCTCCTACCAAAAGGCGCATGGGGGAATGATTTATCTAAAACGCTTTCAAAAAAGGATTGCCAAAAATTCGTTCCATTGATGTAAATAATTATCAAGGCGTGATAACAATTGTTTGCGATAATGCTAATAAAATTGAATGGAGCATGGATGGCAAGCTTATCAAAACTAAATATAACGTGGTAGGCAAATTCACAACAACATTTTGTGTGGAGGATTTAGATGGCTCAAAACTACGCTTTAGGTTGATTGGCGACGGTTGGCAAACCTATTCCGAGGTTTTTGGCTTGATTAAATTGGAAACCTCTATTTAACATTTTCGAGGTATTTAAATGAATCTTTAGTAGCAAAACGGAAAGGGAAAGAAGCGCTTAAATCGACAATAATTGCACTTCAATCAACCTATGTTAATAAAAGCTTATACTTTCTTAAAGGCATTTCGGCTGAAGTTTTTTTAATGGTAAAACTAAGCAAAAACACAAAAAACACATGGAGGATATGCTATAATGGGAATGTGTAAACCAAGCGGCGGAGTTGAAAAAGTTACAGGTAAGTTAGGAAGTTTGAATCGTTGGGGTAAACCTAACTCTCGATATGATTTATATAATGAGCGAGGCGAACATATTCAAAGCAGATGGTATGGCCCGAACGGAGCGGTAATACATAACAGAGACTACAATCATGGTGGGAAAATTCATGATCATGAATGGATTTTTGATGACAAAAAGGGACCAATAAGAAGCATAGGTCACGACCTGCCTATTGATCAAATTTTTGTTAGGAGGGATTTAGATATGATAAGAAAAACAAAATTAGTTAATTGCGATGTTTGCGGTCAGCCCATCTGGATAGACCAATACGGCAACGGGGACGAATGCCCCGTTTGCGGTTGGAGACAGAGCGAGGAGTCGGCGGAGCATCCTAATGTAGCGGGTATTTTGAATATACCCTCGCTAAACAGCGCAAGAGAACTCTATAGGCAAGGGAAGCCTTTTATAGCGGACTTTACTGATTTTATAGAAGCCTGCGAGAACTATGGCGAAGTGGAATTTACATACAAACAAATTCGCTATGGCGTATGGGGAGAAAAAGGCTTCATTGTACTGCACGAGCGCATAACCGGCAAAACCATAGGAGTATACACGAGCATGGAAGACTTCAAAAACAATGCAAAAATCAATGGTATTTTGCTAAAGGATTTATGGACTTTTGTTGAGAATACCGATTTTCTGCAAGGATAAAGGAAGAATTGAATATGATGGAAATATTTTACTCATGAAGAATGGAGTATGATGCCGAGCTTATCAAAATACTTTCTAATATATTTTAGTAAATAAATGGGGTTTTTAAGTGCATTGTTTTTGCTGTTTTGTTATAATAAACATACTTTTGATATTTTAGGAGAGAGAAATGGCAGCAACCAAAAAATGGATGATCGCGGTATTTGCGGCGATTGTTTTCTTTTGTTCGGCGGCTTTTGCGTTGACCTATGCAGATA
>JAQVTZ010000096.1 GCA_028699795.1 Clostridia bacterium
ACCCGTACCGCGATCCAATTATGAAGTGTATAATAAAGAAGAATCTTTGCAAAGTTATTTAGGGGATGCGACGCAAGGGCATATAGAGTTCGGACAAACACTTCTAAGCCAGACAGATATTATGCTCGGACATTTATCTCCTACCGCAATTTACAAAATAGGAAACCAAAATACGACGATTTCAGGAAGATTTGTTTTCGAGACCGAAGCCGAATTAGCCGCCCGTTACAGTATTACGCTCATCACAAACGCGAACGGTGAGAGTGTTCTTCCAGTAAGATATGACCGCACGAATACCGTTACCGTTATCAGCTATACGGTGTATCTCTATTGGGAGGCGGGCGATTTAGAGAACGAAGTCTTCGAACGAAATCATAACTATGATATCGTCAGATACGAAGTAAGTATTACCGTTGCGAGAGCGACACCCGATTTCAGCGAAATGTATTTTGATGAAATCATATACGGAGAGACACTGCAAGACTCCGAGCTTTTGGGTAAACCCTTTGCACCGGCAACAGGTCCCCAAGGGCTACCTCTCGGAAGTTACTTGATAAACTATGATCCTTTCACGAGTATCGTTTATCCTAAGGGTGATCACATGATTAGCTGCACCTTTACGCCTCAAGGAGAGTATCTTAACAATTACCGCAAACTTAATAATGTGGCGATACCACTTACAGTAACCGCAAAACAAGTCCATATAGATTTGCCTGGCGCCAACAGAAGTTTGGTATACGGTACAGGGTATCAGGTACCCGAATGTGATGTGTATTACGAAACCCCGCAAGGAACCCATCATTTCCATAACCCCGACAGCATATTAGACTATTCTTATCGTGACACTCTCGGAAATGTGGTGAATATATCTACAACAATGGGTCTTGTTACCTATGTTTCAGCCGTGCCCGGTACATATACCCTTACCATCACCGTTACCAGCAACGATTACAGCGGCAGCTTGACTGTAAATGATTTTCTAATAAGAAAGGGCACATTGTCCATCGTTTCCGACCCTACTCAAGAAATTGTGGAGTATGGAGAACTAATAGGCAATATCGATTTTTACAATGGCCGTTGCCAAAATGTATACACCCGTGTTTCTTACACAGGCAGTTTCTCCTTGGTGCCCGAGGCGGGCGACGATACTTTTGTGCCCGAGGCCGACAGACAACATTATTCTGTTGTTAGACAAATAAAATTTGTACCGACAGATAGCGGCCTTTACGATTATTACGAAGAGTTTATTTATTCTTGGACTTATAAAATCAATAAAAACAGCAAAGATGTTTCCATTGTCCCCAAAGCCGATACGCTCAATGCCGTTTACGACGGAACTGAAAAGCCTGTCGATTTCGACATTTCTTACCCCGCAGGGTCAAGCGCAACAATTAAAGAGGCAACAACAACAAAATATTATTCACAAGACGGACAGATAGAATATACCCGTATTCCGCGGGACGCTGGAACATATAGAGTCGTGATTGCAGTCAACGAGGATTTCTTAAACTTTTACGGCTCAATCACAACCTCGCTTACTATAGCAAAACAGCCCATCAATATTGCTTTTGCCGAAAGATATCATGTGTTTACGGGCGAATCGCAGGGTTTCGGCGATATCGATTTCAGCGGTTATGTGGGTGACCAAGGCGCAATACAGTACACGATACAGTATTTCAGATACACGGGTGCCACAATGTATATGGATATCCCCGTTGATGTTGGCAAGTATATCGCGAGAATTACAATTAACGAAAACAATTTCAGCGGTACTGCGGATATCAATTATTATATTATCCCTTCCGCCATTACGGTAAGCGGTTGGTACGGTATTTATGACGATACCGAAAAAGAAATATCGGTATCGGTAGAGCCGTCGCTGGTGGATTACACCATTAAATACAGACCCGAGCAGCGCAACGACGAGGGTGACCTAATTGGTGCTTTCACAGATGCAAAACCGAGAGATGCGGGAAGATACCAAGTAAGAATTAGCATTAACGAAAACGGATATTACAAAGAGATCGATATCTTTAACGCAGTTCTAGCAGACGGGAACCTCTATGATGATGCCAACAAACTCACGATACTCCAAAACTATCCAGACGAGTATGCCCAAAAAGTAGAAGAGGGCATATTGGCGGCGGATTATCCGTTGTTCTTAAGAATTGCCAAGGCGTACGCGGTAATGACTGTTTCCGAAACCAACCAAAACAAATCGGTTGTGTATGATGGCAGCGCGAACGCGATTATCGCAAGCTTTACGCCCAATTACCTTGTGGCAAGTTATTCCTACACGCCATGCCAATTCGAAATAGTAGAAGGGGAAGTGGTTCCGATACTCATAAACGGCCAACCTGTGCCGCTTACGGATACTTCGTCTGTTGTTTTCGATAGTTATAACCGTCCCGTTTCGGTAGGATATTATGTGCTTACCATTACTCTTACAGATAAAGACTACCAATTGGGCGCGTATGTTAAACCAACCCTTACAATCAATCCCGCATCGCTTATTATCGATACAATGCCTGCCGTAAGCGGCAATATCTATTATAAGCAAACCGAAGCAGTACAATTTATAGAAGACTCGGGACAAGTTCGTTTCGCTGCGATGGGCATAACGGTAAAAGGGGTTTGGGAGCTTGCAAGCGATATTTCCAATTTCAAAGTGGGTACTTATGGCAATATTTCAGTAAGATTTATCCCGATGCTAAATGGTGAACCGGATATCAATTTTGTTCCGCCTATAGGCAGTATAACAATTTCCATCGCCAAAAAAGACATAGGAGAGTATATTTATTTCACAAACGGTGATCAAGTGTTGGATTGGGCGGACGGTGTTGTGATTGCAAAACCTTATACCCAACTGCAGATTACTTGTACGGCTTGGCTTGATACCGTTGCCGCAAACATAGAACCTTTTTATAATAACGGCAGACCTCTTACTTTAAGAGTAAAATATAATGGGACCTATACCGCGCCCACCAATGTGGGATCGTATTCGATTGTCGCCGAGATTTCGGATAGCAACTATTATGGTCAATCACTAACGGGGACTTTGCTCATCGAAAGAGCAGAGCCCGCCGTAATTCCTCCCGAGGCCGCGTCCATTCCCGTAGGTGCCGCGCTTTCGCAATCCGCATTAACTTCGGGGCTTGCCTATATCGCAAGTAGTGTTAACGAAGACAATTTACGCAGCATAGCGGGTTCCTTCACATTCCTTTCGCCGGATAGAATTATGGATAGGGCGAATTATCAAAAGGTTTGGGTAGTGTTTACTCCTGCAGATCTTACGACATACGATATTCATAAATTTCAAATAGAGATATTGATAAAGGGCATCGATGTTTCCGTGGCGGGGGTATCCGCAACCGAACTCGTTTACGGGCAACCGCTTAGAGAGTCTGTTTTGTCATATACAGGCTCCACGGTGCCGGGCTCTATCCAATGGTATGACGAAAATGCCATAGTGGATGTTGGCGCCACTGCCCGTTATATGTTTATCCCCGATAATCCCGATGTATACAATATCATCTATGATGGACAAGTTGCGATAAACATTGCAAAAGCCGAAATGGATTATGACGCAAACTCGTTGCTCATCAAAGGCTATGTTGGTGAAACACTGGGAGATGCTGCAAACCATGTAACAATCGACCTTTGGCACACGGCCAATCCGCAGATTAAGGTTGCGGATGCGACCTTCAGTATCGAAGATATCGACCCAAGCGAAGTGATTTACAACTCCAAAGAAGTGTATGATTGTCGTCTTGTCGTAACGCATCCCAATTATCATGATGTCGAAATTTATGCCACCATCAAAACTTATGTGTACCTTGGTGGAGAGAACTTCTTTATTACCAATACCTGTAAACAATACGACGGCGAAAGCGTAACAATAGAAGATTTGGGGTTAAAACTAGTGGGGACCCCCGAACAATTGGATTTATCGTTATTCCAAATGAGGGCCACCAAAAACGGGATAGAGGTATCCGAAATTAACGAAACAGGCGTTTATGATGTAGAGATTTCTGTGTTTGATGACATGTCGGGTGACGATATCACAATGGCTTATGACGGCATATGCAACTTTGTTTATACAATCAACAAGAAAGTGTTCGATGGCAGCGGCACTACACAAAGTAACCAAATATATCTTAAAGGTAATAGTACGGTTTACGGCGGTGCCGCAGGAGATGTTCAAGCATATTTCCAATACAAAAAGTATCATTTTGTAGTAAGCAATCGCTACAAAATATATGACGGATCGCCGTTAACAATAGACGGGTTAGGGATACTCTTGCTCAATTCGTCCGAACAACCCGATTTTATCTTTACGGAGATTCGTAAGTTAAGCACGGTGACTCAACTTTACGAAACAGTTCAGGCTGTAGAAATGGAAGGGCAATACCTTATTACCTTATCCTTGGGGCAAAATGTGTTGCTGGATGTCACAGATGCGCCTCTTGCTTCGGTGGAGGTACCGTTTACGGTATTGGCAACCGAGCATTCCGATACTGAAGAGTCTCAACCTTATACAATTGCGTACTATGTTCTTGCAGACGAAACGCAAGTCAAACTTACCTATTTTTCTGAGGATAAATCAATCGAATATGGGCAAAGCGCGCCGACATCGGCGGGAGATTATGTGGTTGAAGTTACATTCCTTGCCGCAAGTCCCTATTTTGAGGGAAAACAAGAGTTTTCGTATACGGTTGCGCCAATGGTAATCTATGTTACGCTGGAATCCGTATATAGTTTCGAGTACGGACAGAATATTGTAGTTTCCCCTATGTTTACTGCGGCAGGTACTTCTGGCACGACGCTATCCAATATCGGGTATAATTTACAATATTATATTAGTTCCGGTGGAGATTGGATTCTTCTTAACGAAACACCCGTTAATGCGGGCAATTACCGGGTAAGAGTCGTGCTAACAGGTACAGATTATGTGCTTGCCGAAGGAGAAGGCATTGCCCGTCTCGACATTACGCAACTTCAAGTTTTGATTTCCCAAACGCCTACGCTTTCTAATATCACTTATGGTCAAGAATTATATAATAGTGTGATATTTAACGGAGAGGCGGTGTTAGAAAAAACGGATGAAGAGATTAGCGGTGTGTGGCGCTTCAAAGAGCCCGACAAAAACGATTTGTCTGCGGGCGAACGCACGGCAACGGTCGTATTTGTTCCCGATAACGCGAATTACGAGACGGTAGAAATCACCGGAGTGTCCATTCAAGTGCTAAAGGCATCGGCTTCGATAGAGTGCTTAGAGCTTTCGCTTCCGTATAACGGTCTCGAGCAGCAGCCGATAATAAGAACCAATCCCGTAACCAATCTTACGGTGAACTTTAGTTATTACCAATATGTGCACGGACAAGAACAAGGTGTGGGTAAACCCAGAGCGGCAGGCAATTATATTGTAAAAATGACAATCAGCGACGGAAATTATCAAGGCAGTGCAGAAGCGGATTTCATTATCACCAAGGCTGTTATTTCACAAGAAAATGTGGTCGTTCCTACGGTAGGGTCGCTTACTTACGGTCAGTCGCTTTCATACGCCGCTTTTGTAGGCGGTTCTGCGACCAATCCCGCCAGCAATTCCAAAATAGCGGGCGCTTTCCAGTTTACTTATAGAGGGCTTACGCTACTCGGCAAAGTGGTAGAGCTCGGTGGTGTGACGGGTAGCAGCAATCCGTACGGGTTCCAAGTTTATCAATCTCCGGACGGCAGCATATCCGATATTTTGGGCGTATATACACATATGCCGTATAGATTCGTACCTGCGGATACCGCCAACTACGAAATTTTTGAAAGCACAATACCTGTAACGCTCATGAAAGCGACAGCGTCTATCACCGTCTACGACAGCGCAAGTATGAAGTACGGTAATATGACATCATTTGTATACGGCGATAATATGCCAGAGCTTACCTTTTTGACTTCCCCCATGGGTCTTGTGGTAAGTAATCCGCAGTATATGGGCGAGAACGGATTGTTTAATACCATACCCAAAGCAGGCAGCTATATGTATACTGCCCGTATTAACGACAGCAATTATAAAGGTGAACTGATTTATTCGGTTTCGGTCAACAAGCGCAAAGCGCAAATCGAATTCATAGACGATGACGGGCAAATTACCGATTGGTACAGTTATACCTTTGCCTCAACAAAGCACGCGATGGCGCAAATAGTATCCTCTAGCCTATTGTCTGAAGATTTACAACGCAAAGAAGAAATCGAAACAGGGTTGTCTTATAGGTACATGTTGCGCGACAGCAGTTCCAATATCGTTATGCACAAACTGCCCGACAATGTTGGCGAATATATTGTATATGCCGTTCTCGAAAATGATGATTACTATATTGACAGCGAAGCACTAAAGCCTAATTACGACATTACCAAAGCGACTGTAGAATATTTGGACTTCGACTCCTCCACCCTTATCAATCTCATTTATGGTAAGGTACAGATACCGTCTGTGGTCACGCGACCCGATAATATTTCTTACAAGATATCATTCCCCGGATACCCGTCTATGCCCACAACGGCAGGCACGCACAGAATAAAGGTCGTAGTAGACGACCCCAATTTCTATCCCGCCGAAAAATCAAGCATGTTCTATATCTACAAAAAAGACATTAGTATCGACAACATCAAAGTTGTCAATCGTCCGTATGACGGTACCGATGTTGTACAAATCACAGGCGAACTTACCGGCCTTGTGTTAAATGATGAGGTACGCCTCAATATGACGGCTCGTACCGCAAACGGCGCGACAGAACCCGGGGTCTACGATATAGAAATATTGACTTGGGAGCTCTCGGGATTGCATGCCTCCAATTATAGTGTAAGGAAGCCCGCGTTTAACGGTACCGTTAAAATTAACCAAAAGGTGATTTCCGACCCCAAATCAAACTCCTATATCACCAGTGAAGATGGGTTTTCGTCCAATGTTACGGTATCATTCGAAAAAGTGGTTTCCGCGCAAAATCAGACCACCTTGTTTTCTAAGCTTTTGGGACAATCCGCTATTGTGCAGACAATCACAATAAAAGAATTGGGACTCGTAACAGAATTGGACAGAAAGGTCAAGTTCCATGTGCTAATCCCCGAAGAGTACCGCGACTCGCCCACCTTACAGGTAGAGGCGTTGGACGAGCTGAGCCAACACAGTATTTCGTTTACCCG
>JAQVTZ010000097.1 GCA_028699795.1 Clostridia bacterium
TTCGATGGGGTTGGAATACGGAGATTTCCTTGCGTTAGACGGCAATGCGCTCACGCTTACCGCAATCACCTATATGCAATACGCCCATATCAACATTTCGGTTTTATTCGAAGACGGGGCGACCGTAAGCGGGGTAATCGGTGTCAGAATCGAATTAGGCGATGCTGTTTTTATTAACGATGTTTTCGCCTATGTAGAGTTGCAATTGGGGTTGCGGGGAGATGTGTTGTCCAATTATTATCAAAACGGCGCGGGAGACTTCTCTATGCCCAAAGAACATTTGTCTTTACCTATCGGCTACACCGTGGATAATACCTATTTTACACCCGGGGAAGAACCTGTTGTGTTAAGCGGGCAAACCGACCCCCTAGAAGAAGAAACGGAATTTCAAATCAGAAGCGATTATTTAATTGATTACGAGCAGTATATTACCGTTACCGTCGATGTGCTTACGATTACAAGACAAATGGAATTTCTATTGCCTGCGGCAATCCATAACGATGTCAACGGCTTCGAGGCCGCCGATGTGTTCGCGCGGGTAAAAAGTGAATTGGATATCACAGATCCGTTGCAAGATTATATCTTGGTGGATTATATCCGCAACAGCGCTTTGCAAGAACTCGACCTCAGCGGTCTCGGTTTGGACGGAAGCGTACAAGGTTTGGCATTCTTTAACGATTTAACCGCATTGGATGTGTCCGGCACCCAAACAACGCCGTCCTGCGCCAATGCCGAAAGCGCGTTGCGCTTATCTAGAACCGTATCCAGACTGAGCAGTCTTAGCACCTTAGATTTCAGTTATTGCAACTTGGCAAGCCTGACTTACCTTAAGTTCTTAAAAAATCTTACCGACCTTAACTTAAAAGGGAATTCAGATTTATATCTGTTTAGCGAATTGCTCGGATTCGGGTCTTTCGATACGCTCAACATTTCCAATACGGGATACCATACGACATACAGCGAAACCGTGCTGGAGTTGCTGTACTTCCGTTATCTGGACACCTTTTCCACCGCGCCGTCTTATTATTATACGGATACAGACCCTGCAACAGAAATTCTATTCGTCCCGTCCAATTCCAATGCAAACTATATTGCGGGTCTCGAGTACCTATATCACCTCATTGAGGTTCCCGAAATTCGTGTTCAGTATACCCATTTGACAACGCAAATCATCACGGATGCCGTGGGAAGCACCCTTCCTGTTTCTTGGTCGGTTGTCGACAACGCCAACGCAACTCTGTCTATCACCACCTCGTCCGACAACGGGTATTCCACCACAAGAATCATCCGCGCATCCGCGCCTGCTTCTACTCTTATCGGCGTGATAAAAGCGATGGTAAGCGTAAACGGCGTGACGGTCGAACGGCACTTTTATGTGACCGTTAAGGGGGCGTAAATGAACATTAAGATAGAGAAAAACAGATGGATTAGAAAAACGGGACTTCTTCTTTTTGCTGTTGTGATGTTATTGTATGCGGCTATCGGATTTACCGACAGCACATTCGGATTGTTCCAAACGGGAGAGGAATCGATAGGCCCGAATATGACGGTTGACGCATCCCAAAATATTGTAACCGTTTCTAACGAAGCGGCTTTGCGGCTCGCCGCAGAGAACAGCCTTTTCAATGATATCCTGCCGGTAAGCGCGCCCTCGCAACGGCGTTATATTACACTGGGAGCGGATATTACGCTTCACTCTCCTCTTGTCATTACCTCGGATTGTAATTTAGATTTAAACGGATACACTTTGGACCTCAACGGCAACGGCGTTGAATTGCGCAACAGCTACCACGGCTATCTGCTTATTATTAACGGTGTCATAGCAAACGGACATTCTCAGACCGCCTATTTTGATATTGTTACGCCCAACGCGGTGGTGCAATACGATGTTTCGGGCGGCGCATCTTTAATAAGAACTTTAACTTTTGACACTCCGTCCGTTTTGCAGGCGGCACTCGATATGGCGGAAACCGCTTTGTCTTACGGAGACGCAGGCAACCACTTTCACAGCGATATCATGCTGCCGACACATTATTACGGCTATCCCGTAGACTTTGATTATGTGTCCGCCAACCCCGCAATACTCGGCCCCAACGGCAAAGTAACGATTGCCGACACTTCGGATACCGTCGAAGTAGGGCTCACTTTAACCGTTTCCGCTAACAGTTCTTCGGCGCAACGAGCCTTTACCGTCAAGCTGACGGGCATCCAAAACTATGCTGCGTGGTCGGCGATTGGCGTAGAAATGTTCGATCATTTTTTTGATGAATACCGTTCGGAAGAAAGCACCTATACCATATTCAGCGATATTATTATGCCTTTGCAGGAAAGCTATATCGCAGACGGTACCGAAATCGCGGAATACAACTACCGCTCGTTACTTTCTCCCGACCCCCAAAGCGGAGAAGTTGCGGGCGATATCGTTTTCGATACGAATCATGCTACGCTCAAAGCCCGTCTGCTGTCTTCCGATAACATTTATCTTGAGGTTACCTGTGTTTACGGAGGGCAATCTTCAAGCAGAATTTATAGCTTGACTTCCCAAAACTACAACGATGTGTACCAATTGGCAAACACTATCGTAGGGGAATTGTACAACCATCAACTGGATGTCTTTCAAGAACAATCGTTTGCAAGCGGTTATACTGAATATGCGCTCTCCGACGGCGCTCAATACAGCGCAATGGGCGTCACTTCCATTCAATACGCATTGCTGAATAATGATGGCACTTATGTTATCGATAACGGCGTACTCAAGGTTGCCGCGGGCTTCCAACCTTCGGAAATCCAATTGATATTTTTAGAAACCGAAATTCAATTTGGCTCGGCGCAGGTAATTGTCAATATTCCTATTGTCTATTTCGAATCGGCCGATGTGAACGAGAGATTTTTGGCGTATTTTATGTTTTTCAACGGACTTCTTGCCGAAAGAACCAATTATAATCGAACCTATACGAGCTTTGAGATGCCTTTTTGTTATTACGGCAGAATGCCGATTATTAAATTCGAAATTTACGAGGACCAGAATTTATACACGGGCGACGCGGTTACGCTTACTTTTGTTACCTCGTCGCAAAGCTACACGACAGCGCAATACGATACCCTTATTGCGGGTCTCGATGCGGCGGGTCTCAATACCTTGCTTAATGACACCGAAGCCCGTTGGGAAATCAATATCGACTGGGATGAACTAAGCCACGAAAGCATGAATATCCGTCTGAAATATTATTATAAATTCCACCTCGCGATAGGGTGGGGCAGCAGCGACGAATATTTCAGTAATTTTACCGTGCCGGGCATAATCAACAATATAGATATTCCCGATGCGACTTTATATGCGAAATTATTAAATGCGTTCAGCCCCGGCGAACAACGCATTCTTGCCGCGAAAATCACACGGAAACCTCCTGTTGACATTTTCGCCATTACGCTGAACACGGGAGAAACAATAAACAGCTTTAAAGGGATTGAGCTTTTGACGGGAGTCACCAAGCTACAACTTTCCAATGTGGGCTTGACCGATGCCGGTCTTTCCTATGTGGCACAACTTATACAACTGGAATATTTGGATATAAGCGGAAACGCATTAACGGATATCTACGCTTTGGACACGCTGACGAATTTAAAAATTATCGATGTCTCGCAAAACGCAATCAGAAGGTTTAATGTACTCGAAAATTTCCCGTATTTAGAAAAAGCATATGTATACGATAATATTATTTCGGGATGGTACGGATATCTTTACGGCTCCGGAGGTTTTTTCAGCATCAGAGTATATCTTCGTTTAACGAGCGCAGGGGTAGAGGTCTATTGGGAAGACGATACTACCTCTTTCCGCGAAACCGATGTTAACTTAGATAATTATAATGCGCTTAACAGTATTGTATACCAACAACTCATTCCCGAAGGCGCCGCAATTTCGGGTGTTTACGCATCCCTTAGCAAGGCTTATCAAGATTACTCCGTTACACCTACCAGCGGATTTTTGCACAGCAACAGCGTGTCTTTCGGCACAGACGGAGACGGAGGATTTTATATTCAATTTTCTTCGGGATTTTGGGGCCTGACAAGCTATAGAGTTTACTTTGAAGTGATGTATTACTAAGGCAATCGCTAATTGAGGCAATCTATGTATCTGTTTTTGCCCAGTTCTTTTGCTTTATAGAGCTTCTTATCGACTAATTTAACATAATCGCTGAGATTCTCGCCTTTGTATTCGCTGATTCCTGCGCTAAGCGTAACCGAGATACTGCACTTTGCCGCGCCTGCCATAATTGCGGAGGTCACAGCCCGCGCTTTTTCGGTATTGGCGCCCGATAAAATAATTATAAACTCATCGCCGCCGTATCTGCCTATCGTATCGTTTACCGTTGTCGCCGACAGAATTACGCGAGCAAGTTCTTTAATGGTCATATCGCCTGCAACATGCCCCTTGCTGTCATTGATTTCTTTGAAGTTGTCTATGTCTATCATCACAATAGACAAAGGCGTTTTGTTCGCGTTTGCTTTCGCCATCTCGTTTTCAAGTTTTGCAAGGGTTGCTTCATGATTGTAAAGCATCGTCATCGAGTCGCATTGCGCTATTTTTTCTAGCTGAACTTTGTCTAAAAAGTTGCCTCTGGCGCCGATATATTTCATATAAGAAAAAAACCAAGCAATTACATTGGTTACAAAGGTGTTGATTATCAATATTGATAAAACATCTCGATTAGGCTGATACGCATAGAGTAAAACAACAAAACAGAGGTAAGACAAGGATAAAATGATTGTTCTTTCTATAAAATTAAATGTGATAAACGACATGACGGATGCGATTACTATAACATACATATGGACATAGTCGATATATCCTTGCGAACCTACCGCCAAAGCAATTCCCAAATACATCAAAGAAGCAATGTATAAATATTGTACCAGATAAGCAGCGATCAATATTTTCTTGGTGTATATCGTTGTAATCGTCTTATGAATAACGATAATAAAAGGAATTAAAACAATGCTGCTACACAAAAAATATAAAATGATTCTTCTATAGTCGAACACACTGCTTGGAATAAAAAAGACCAATAATTCTAATACAAAAATGATACACGACATAAAGGAAAGAATTCTGAAGTTTTCTTGCAAATTCTCTTTATCAAAAACTTTCTTTTGTGAATCGGATAACTTTGTTTTGAATTGTTTTGTTACTCGTAACAAATTACTATCCCCGAATGTCATAAATAATTTAGCAAGTCAAAAATATTATAATCATTTTAATCATAAAATCAAATGTTTTTACACGTTTTTTAAATTTTTAAATGAAACCGGTATTTTTTTGACGGCAAACAGATGAAAAAAACGGAAATACAAAAAAATGAGCAGGAGGTTTCTTAACTCCTGCGTGCCTGAACGGTTTCCCGTTATCTCCTTTTATAAGGCACAATCATTATACGCTATTCAAACAAAAACAGTCAATAGTTTAGGCAGCTAATTTGCAGGCAACGCCTCTTTTTCGCAGTTTGCATAATTTACACTTGTATGTTAAAATGATGGACAGCAATAATTAGGAGGCGATGATGGGATTTCAGAATTGGAAAGAAGAGATCAAGCATAATATCACAACGGCGGCAGAACTTGTTGCAAACGGCTTCATTCGTCCCGAAGACGAGGCGGCTTTAAGTAAGGTTATCGAACGCTACCCGATGTCCATAACAAAATATTATTTAAGTTTGATAGAGAATCACGATTATACCGACCCTATCTATAAAATGAGTGTCGCGTCGCTCAACGAAAAAGACACAGCCGGTAAGTCGGATACGAGTGGCGAACAAAGCAACACGGTAAGCGACGGAATACAACACAAATACGATAACACCGTGCTTTTGCTCTCCACCAATGTATGCGCGATGTATTGCAGGCATTGCTTCCGCAAACGGATGGTGGGTAACAGCGAAAAGGAAGTGCTGAACTTTGTAGACCAAGCGGTCGATTATATTAAAGCGCACCCCGAAGTAGACAATGTGCTTATTACGGGCGGAGACGCATTGATGAATAGCAATAAAGTCATCGAAAAATATCTTAGACTTCTTTGTGAAGTGCCCCATATTAAATTCGTTCGTTTTGGGACAAGGACACCTGTTGTGTTTCCCAACAGAATATTAAAGGATAACGAACTCATCAAACTTCTTGCCAAATACACCAAGCGTAAAGCAATTTATATTGTAACGCAATTCAACCATCCCGCGGAAATTACGCCCGAGTCTATGGAAGCATGCGAAACCTTCCGCAAAAATGGGATTCCCGTCCTCAATCAAGCCGTATTGCTCGCGGGCATTAACGACAACAGCGCAACGCTTATCAATTTATTTAACAACCTTGTGGCGCACGGCATTACGCCATATTATTTGTTCCAATGCCGTCCCGTAAAAGGCGTAAAAGGATATTTTTCCATTCCCTTGTTAAAAGCGGTCGATGTGGTGGACGCCACAAGAGCAGGGCTCAGCGGTCCCGCCAAACGCTTTCGGTTTTCGATGAGCCACATTACGGGCAAAATAGAAATCATCGGCAAAACAAAAGGCGGTCGTCTGTTGCTGAAACAGCATCAAGCCAAAAACAACGAAGACCTCAACAATCTCTTTACGGTCGCTGTCAACGAAGAAGACACTTGGCTCCCGGATCAATTTGATTACCAACTCCTATAAAATAGAGGTTCCCAAATTAGTAACGGCGACTTGGATACGAGTCGCCGTTAAAATATATAAAGAAAAACAATCTTTTATATTTTATATTTTATATGTCCTCTAAATCAATATCCTTCATTGCGGGGTTTTCCAACACCTTGCCTTCCGTGTCGAATCTGGAGCCGTGACAAGGACAATCCCAAGTATGCTCTGCCGCATTCCATTTAAGCGCGCAACCCAAGTGCGTGCATCTTTTAGGTGATGGATTGATAAGGTTAATGACGCTTTCGCCCAAATTAAGAAACAGTTGCGCGCTTATCGCGCAACGAAGCGAATCGAATACCTCGAAAAATTCGGATTCTTTTTCGGTTATCATTTCGCTAAGAAGTCTTGCCGATATCATGGCGCCCGTCATGCCCCAACCGGTATACCCCGTCGCCACATAGACATTCTGTAAGGTTTTGGAATACCTG
>JAQVTZ010000098.1 GCA_028699795.1 Clostridia bacterium
CTTAATTTCACTCATGTCAAACCCGTCTAAGGAGGGCGCATTGCCTTGAACACCTTGTGAAGTAATCATTTCAAAATTTTGAACGACATTTTGCGTTTTCACGGCAACAAATCCCGCAGCGTAAATTGTTCGCGCTTTCATGTTGGCGACGTGCATCACGAGCGACAAAAACACCGCCAAAGACACGGCAACAACCAATAACCCGATTACTGTTTTTCTTATGCAAGCCAAAAAAACCTCCCGAGATATCATGCACCTCTATTTATTTCTGGTAAATAGCTTTCTTATTGCCGCTCCCAATTCTTTGAGACCGCGGTCTTTTATCCCGAACCAATAAAAGCAAAACAGAAAAATAAGCGCAAGCACGCCGATAGAAATATATAATGCGGTTTTTTCTGCCGTGTTAAACAGTGGAGGGCTCCGATATTCTTCTACTTTTACTTCATCCTCCCACAGGGCGATCAACTTAAGACTGCCGCTTACCGTGTAAGTATTCCCGGGAATATATGATGCGAACCCGTCCGACCAATTTTTGAAAATAAATCCTTCTTTAGCGGGCTGTGCCTCGGGTACTGTAAAAGTGCCGTTTATGATCTCGACAATAGCAAACGGCTCTGTATTTTCGTCCGGATAAAAAGTGACGGTATTCGTTGTGGTATCGGCGTAAGCCGCGGAGGAGTATCCCCAAACCGCATAAGAGGCTGTAAGTATAAGTAATGCAAAGACTACGCCCCAAAAAACTTTTTTTGCGGCAAAAAGCCTCATTCCAAGTCCTCCAACGGGCGGATAATGACAGACTCATTTTTGTGGGGTTTGGCGTTTTGTGTTTGAAAGTCAATCATAGGTAAATAGTATGCGGGGATGTTGGCATTGGTCGTAATATTGGTAATCACCGCACGCACATACGGGAACAGCGCCGAGGTTGCACGAAGACGCAGGTCTTCGATATCATTTTCGTTTTCCGCTTGGAAACTTCCCACCATGTTGAGGTTTAACTCGAAAGGAACAGGCGTAGGTTGGCTTTTATCTATCGTCACGGTGACACCCATAATTAAATTATGAGGGCCTTTTTTGATATCAAACCTAATTTTGGGATTGATTTGGAAATTCTTTTCGTTTTGCGCTTCGGCATTGATTTTGAATTTCATTTCGTTTACTTTGTAACCTAATAGCTTTAACATTTTTCTCTCCTCGGACAATGATTGCCCCGTATTTCGTTTTGTATCAGCACCGCTCTAACCGGCGCGCCGCAGGCATTCGCAATTTTTATTGGCGGAGCAAACAAGAAGTATTCGCCCTGTTCGGCTTGGGTTAAGTCCAAATTCTCCAGAATGACGACTCCTTTTTTAAGCAAAACTTTGTGAACATCCCCTATTTCGTTTTGATTGCCCACCGTAAGCCCCTCTACACCCAAAAGTTTAATTGAATCGGCAAACAGTGTGGCGGCATCAAGGCTTATCTCGGCATTCCCCTTTATCAAAAGCCTTTGGGGATTGTCTTTTATAATTGCCAATGCCTTTTCTCTATTTAACTTTGCGCAAACTTCAACAACTTTTGCCGTTCCGATACACTTGTCCAGCGATATCTTGTCCGCCGCAACGCCGTTCTCTAAAAAATGCAACGGCGCGTCCAAATGTGTTCCGTTATGCAGGCAACAATACAGCTCCGAAAGATTGCATTCGTCCCCCTCCGCAATTTTGCTGATGCTGTTCAATCGTGGGCGGAGGTCACCGGGATAGCAATCGCACGATAATAGTTCTTTGCTAATATCAATTAACCGCATGATCCACCGATAGATTGTCTGCTTTTAGCTCTTTGTAGAAAGCGACCGTCGCGGCAAAGCGATAAGGCTGCACATAGATTAAAAGCAAACCGAAAGTAAGTATCGACAAAAGATACCAGCCAATAAAGCTAAGGTTTAGGCAAAACAATCTTCCTTTATGCCCGTCCATCAGTCTTTCACTTTCTTTAAGCGCATCCGAACTATCCATTTCGGGATGCTCCGCCATCAAAAAATAACTCATCGAATAGGACAAAGCCTTAACAATGCCGGGAATTATGAGCAAGAGCGACCATAAGAAAACAAAAAGAGTTTTCTTGAGATAAAGCAAAAAGGTCTCGCCGAAACGGTTAAAGCCTTGCAAAAGCGTGGCGACATCTTCTTGTTTTCCTTTGTAAATATTAAGATAAACCAGACTCAACCCAAAAGAAAGCGGCCCCGTGAGGATTAACGCGCCTAAAAAAGTGGCGATTAGTGCTTCCAATATTACCATTACCAACAAATAGCTTAATATTGCAATACCCCATTGGTTTTTTAAAAATTCTTTTGCCTTACTTTTTATTTGTCCGCTGTTGGAATAAATCATGATATTTCCTCCTTAATGAAGCAATGTGAAACATTGTATTTGTTCCTTGCTTCTTTAAAATGATTTGAACCCGAACCCGTTTACCTCGCGCGTATTGGTGATATAACAAAACGCATTGGGGTCAACAGATTTAATAATTCTTTTGAAGTTTACGATTTGTTTGCGCCTTACCACACAAATAAGGATATCCCTTGCCGCATGGGTATAAGCCCCCTCGGCATGAATGACAGTCGCGCCCCGCTTCAGCTGTTTTGCGACAATATCTACTATCTCCGGATGTTTGTCAGTAATAATATGAAACACTACGCTGGATTGTATGCCGTTTCCGATTACATCGACGACCTTCGTGGTCACATACAACGAAATAAACGAATAGAAAATAGGAGACATCACTTTCACAAAGACGGAATCGGCATCGGCATATTGCGCGCCGATAAAGCCCAAAACACCCGACATCATCACAACAATAATATCAAACATGAAGATTATCCATTGTACATTGACAACGGGATTTTTTTCATAGACGATTTTGCCGATAATATCGGTACCGCCCATGCTCATATTGATAAGCAGCATAATCCCCATCGATATACCTATCATCACGCCGCCCACAAGCGCAGCGACCAGCATAAACCCGCTTTCCATGCCACCAGCTTGAAAAACTGGAACGCCGCATATCCCCAATATCCACATAAAAAAAGCATAAAATGTTACACATAACGCGGTATTAAATACGAATACCTTATTCAGTTTGAAATACGCCAAGATTAGCAGCGGAACATTCATGTAGAATACGGTAACCCCCGCATTCAGCCATGTATCGGCAAGACCTTGATTAAACGGCAATACACCATTATAGATAATTGACGCAAGCCCGCTTAACCCGCCGGGCGCAAAGCCGTTGGGAACGATAAACATATAGGTCCCTAATGCACGCAAAAAGGATAATGCAACCAGTCCCGCATAAAACCCAATATACTTTACTAATTTAAGTCTCAATTCTTTTTTTGACATAGAACACCATTATTATAAAGCGGATTCGCGTAAAATGCAATGATCCTTATGAACGGAATTCTTCATAGATATCCAGCGTGGCAAAATAATCTTCGGGTGTTTCGGCCCTTCTTATCAGCTCGAAACTGCCGTCTGACTTCAGTAAGATTTCTGCGCTTCTTAGTTTGCCGTTATAGTTATATCCCATGGCGAATCCGTGTGCGCCCGTGTCGTGAATAAAAAGGTAGTCGCCTATTTCAATTTGCGGCAAAGCTCTGTTGACCGCGAATTTATCGTTATTCTCGCAAAGTGAACCGACGACATCGTACACATAGTCCGATTTTTTCTCTTCCTTGCCCAATACGCTTATATGATGATATGCGCCGTAAATTGCGGGACGCATCAGGTTGGCGGCGCAAGCGTCTACCCCCACATATTCGCGGAAAGTATGCTTGAAGTGTACAGCTTTGGTGACCAATGCGCCGTAAGGCGCAAGCATATACCTGCCTAGCTCGGTAAAAATCTTAATATGAGCATATCCTTTTGCGGCCAGTACCTCATTGTATGCGCGTTCTACCCCTTTTGCTATTTCCTCTATTTCGGGATTCTCCTGATCGGGTCGATAGGCGATACCGATCCCGCCGCTTAAGTTGACAAAATCGAATACGGCTCCCGTTTCTTCGCTAAGATCCGCAACCAGGCCGAACAAAATACGCGCAAGTTCGGGATAATATGCGTTGCCTGTTGTGTTAGAGGCAAGAAAGGAATGTATCCCGAACCTTTTTACACCTTTCTTCATAAGAATCTTGATTGCTTCGCGGAATTGCGCCGGCGTTAATCCGTATTTTGCTTCTGCAGGCGACCCCATAACGGCGTTATTGATTTTGAAATCGCCACCCGGGTTGTAGCGCAAACATATCTTATCGGGAAGTCCCGCGCATTTTTCTAGAAATTCGATATGAGTAAAATCGTCCAGATTGATAATCGCGCCCAATTTTCTTGCGTACACGAATTCGTTTTCGGGGGTCTCATTGCTGGAAAACATGATTTCTTCCCCTCGAAAGCCGCATTTTTCTGCAAGCATTAGTTCGGTATAAGAAGAACAGTCTACGCCGCAACCGTGTTTTTTAAGAAGTTTTAATATTGTCGGATTCGGTGTCGCTTTTACCGCAAAATATTCTTTAAATCCCTTATTCCATCCAAACGCCTTGTTAAGTGCAATTGCATTGTCCGCAATCGCTTTTTCATCATATATGTGCCACGGTGTGGGGTAAATCTCTGCTATTTCTTTTGCCTTTTCTAAAGTCAAAAACGGTTTTTTTTCCATAGGTACTCCTATTGTTAAGATATTGTATATAGTAATGTATTCTATGCGAAAAGTCAACAAAAGCGAGTCGAATCACGCTCATTTTCTAATTCGGGCACCTCTTTTTATCATTAGCTTACATTGACCCTAACACTACTCCAATCTAATTTTCCCTTATTTGTAAATTTGTAATTTGATATTATCCTTATTTGGGTACCTCTATTTGTAATTTGTACATTGTAATTTGTAATTTGATATTATCCTTATTTGTAATTTGACCATTGAAATTTGTAATTTTTTTTCCATAACTCCACACTGTATCTAACGCTTTTTCTTTGGATTCACCCTATATTTTGCGGGCGGTGAAGATTTGATTAAACAATTCGGCCCGTTTCCTATCAGATAGTTCATGTTCTCCTTTTCCAAAGCGGCTTTTACAATTTCGTAATTTTGGGGAAAGCCGTATTGCATCAATGCGCGTTGGGCGCGCTTTTCTTCTTTGTCGCGGGGAACATATACTTCCTGCATGGTATCGGGGTTGATGCCCGTATAATACATTGTGGTTGCTTTGGTGGAAGGCGTCGGGTAAAAGTCTTGCACCTGCAACGGCATATAATGGATGCTTTTTAAGAAAACCGCGAGCTCGATGGCATCTCTTGTGGTACTGCCCGGATGAGAACTGATTAGATACGGAACAAGAAACTGTTTATAACCAAGCTCGGAATTGATTTTTTTATAGTCTTCGGAAAACTTGCGGTAAAGACGGAATGACGGTTTGCCCATAATCTTGAGCACACTTTCGGAGCAATGCTCGGGCGCTACTTTCAGCTGACCGCTAATATGGTGTTCCACCAATTCTTTCAGGATTTTTTTGTAATTGGGGTCCAGCATCAAATAATCGTAGCGTATCCCACTTCTGATAAATACCTTTTTTATGCCGGGAAGCTCTCTCATCTCTCTCAAAATGTCCAGATAGCCGCTGTGACAGGCTTTCAGATTGTCGCATGCGGTATATCCAAGGCAGCTTTTGCCGATACAACTGCCCTGTTTTGCCTGCTTTGCACACGAGGGAATCCGCATATTGGCGCTGGGCCCGCTTACATCGTTGATATACCCCTTAAAGTCGGGCATTTTGGTAAGGAGTTTTGCTTCCCGAAGCATACTTTCTTTGCTTCTTGCCGAAATAAGTCGTCCTTGCAGCATCGTAATCGAGCAATAAGCGCATGCGCCAAAACAGCCTCTGTGCGAGGTAACCGAAAACTTGACTTCGGTAAGCGCGGGCACTCCGTCCTTATAGCGGGGATGATACTCCCGCATATAAGGCAATTCGTACACATAATCCAGCTGCTCCGTCGTAAGCGGATATTGTGGCGGATTGACAACCACATACCGCTTCCCGTGTTTTTGCAAAAGCGGCTTATTCGCCGTATGCTCGCTGTTGTTATATTGCGTATTAAAAGCTTTTACATAGCTCTTTTGATTGGCAGATACTTCTTCATAAGAAGGTAAAAACTGAACTTGACCATTGTCCATTTTCTGTTGAATGGATGGCTCAATCCCGTTTTGCATCAGATAAGCGGTGCCTCGGATATCTTTGATATCTTTTAGCCGTACGCCTTTTTTTAGCATAGACAGAATATCCCATAAAGGTCTTTCGCCCATACCGTATATCAATAAATCCGCGCCGCTGTCAATTAAAATAGAAGGTAAAACCGTATCTTGCCAATAATCGTAATGGGCAAACCGTCTGAGGCTTGCTTCTACACCGCCGATAATTACAGGGAGTTGCGGAAACAATCTTTTTAGATTTTTGGTATGAAATGTTACCGCTCTATCGGGTGTGCGTCCGCATCTGCCGCCTTCGCTGTAGCTGTCGTGATCCCTCTTGATTTTGGCAACCGAATAATTAGCAACCATGCTGTCCACCACTCCTCCGCTAACCATAAAAGCTATCTTTGGGTTTCCTAAAGCTATATATTCGGCATCTGAAAGCGGTTGCGGTAAGATAGCAACGGAAAACCCCTCACTCTCGATAAGCCTCGAAATAATTGCGTGACCAAAAGACGGATGGTCTACATAAGCATCCGCAGTCACGACAATAAAGTCCGGTACCGAACCTTTTAATTCCTCTTTGGTTGTTGGAAGAAATCCGTTCATAATCGATACTATTATACACTGAATAGAGATTATAATCAAACAATGCCAAACGAATCCAAAATATTATCGCAACAATTGTATTTCCCGTTTTTCTACACAAAAAAAGCGTCCTTTCGGACGCCATTATTTTTGTGGATTTTATGCTTTTCGCAAATTCGACTTTAGTTTCTTTAGTTCTCTTGTGAGCTCTTTGGGCAACCTGTCGCCAAACTTGGTAAAGAATTCTTCGATACCTTTCGCTTCGGCCTTCCATACCGCTTTATCTACTTCCAAAAGTCCTTTTAAGGTATCGGGATTGACTTCGTCTTTTA
>JAQVTZ010000099.1 GCA_028699795.1 Clostridia bacterium
TTATTTTAGAAAAAAATGACCGCATCGGCAAAAAACTGCTTGCAACCGGCAACGGCAGATGCAATTTGGCAAGCGCGCTTTCTACCAAAAACAGATTTAATACGGATGCGGTAGAAGAGGTTTTTGCCAGAGTACCTCTCTCACGCGTTTTTCAGTTTTTTGCAGACCTCGGTTTGGTTATCCGCGAAGAGAGCGGAAGATATTATCCGTATAGCAATCAAGCTTCCAGTGTGCTGAACGCGCTCCGAAAAGGGATAGCCGATATCGGCGCAGAAGTGCGTTGTTCTTCTAAAATATGCAATATCTATAACAATAAAAACTTTGTTTTGGATACTGAAAGCGGGCTTATTGAAGCCCGAAATGTCGTTTTTGCGACAGGAAGCGAAGCGGGCGGAGGCCAAAACAGTTTGCATTTGTTGCAGGGGTTTGGGCATAAAATCGTACAATCTCGACCCGCGCTTGTACCGCTGCTGACAGACACTTCCTATCTAAAAGGCTTGAGAGGCGTTCGCGCAAGGGTCAAAGCAACAATTTATGCGGATGGTAACGCCGTCAAAACCGTAACGGATGAAATCTTATTTAAAGATAACGGGGTGACGGGTACGGCTGTTTTCGAATTGTCAACAGCGCTCGCAAGACAAAGGTATGCGAAAAAGGTTGTACTGGCTTTGGATTTTGCCCCCGAATATTCGCATTCGGAGCTTGCCGAGCTGTTCAGAGGTAAAATGGGATTAGAGGGGGTTTTCCATAAAGAAATCGCCGCGA
Organism: Clostridia bacterium; assembly: GCA_028699795.1. Taxonomy (GTDB): domain Bacteria; phylum Bacillota; class Clostridia; order Christensenellales; family DTU072; genus Firm-09. Next base: position 766 of record JAQVTZ010000099.1, read on the forward strand.
ACATGATTCGTTATGCGTCTAAACAGGGCAAACAAACAAATGCGAAAGCCTATGCCGATGCGGCGAAGAATTTGATTATTGAAGTGAAAGGGCCTTCTGCGTTTTCGCTTGCGCAAGTGGCAAGCGGAGGGTTAGAAATTTCGGGGTTTGATTTCACCACGATGGAGTCGAAACTCTGTAAGGGATTGTTTGCCGCGGGCGAAGCGTTGGATGTAGACGGCGATTGCGGCGGATTTAATCTTATGTGGGCATGGGCAAGCGGAATCCTTGCCGGAGAAAGCGTACAATGAAAGTTAGATTGAGAGATATCAAAGCGCCCCTAGATGCAGGGCGTGACTATCTGCTATCCGTTGCCGCAGACAGACTTGGTATCTCCGAAGCAGATATAAAGGATATTAACATAATAGGAGAGGCAATCGACGCGCGCAAAAAAAACAATATTATAAAAGTGTATGCGCTTGCAGTCGAAACGCCTTTTGATGTATCCGAGAAAGGATTGGAGGAATACTTTCCGCCCCAAAGGCTTCTTGCCGATTTGAACCTGTCTCCCAAAAAGACAGATAAAAAAATTTTTGTAGTAGGAAGCGGCCCTGCAGGCCTCTTTTGCGCGCTCACGCTATCTCGTTTGGGTATCAAATGCGTCGTGCTGGAGCGGGGATATGAGGTGGAACGAAGAGATGCCGAGGTGGATAAACTCAAGAAATTCGGGGTGTTGAATCCTTCTTGCAATGTCCAATTCGGCGAGGGCGGCGCGGGCACCTACTCGGACGGCAAGCTGAATACGGGGACACGTGACAGCTTAATCGCTATGGTGTTGGGAGAGTTTGCCGAGCGCGGCGCGCCTCCCGAAATAGAAAGATTGTCCAAACCGCATATTGGCACTGATTATTTAAAAAAAGTAGTTAAGGCAATGCGAAACGATATTGTTTCATATGGCTCCGAAGTGCGGTTCGACAGCAAGCTGACAGACTTGGTCTCGAAAAACGATAGGATTGGCGCGATAGAAATACAAGGCGCGACATCTTACCGTGAGCCCTGCGACATCCTTGTGCTTGCCACGGGGCACAGCGCGCGGGACACTTTCGAAATGCTGAAGTTGCGCGGAGTTGCCATGCAACCCAAACCGTTTTCAATGGGGGTGCGCATCGAACATTTGCAAAGTAAGGTAGATATTGCCCAATATGGTGGTAAAAATCCGCTTTTGCCGCCTGCCGATTACAAGCACAGCTACAAACTTGATAACGGCAGAGGCGTGTATACATTTTGTATGTGTCCGGGTGGAGAGGTTGTTTGCGCGGCTTCCGAACAAGAAATGCTTGCGACAAACGGCATGAGCGAGTTTGCGAGAGACAAGCGCAACGCAAACAGCGCGCTGCTGGTGAGCGTGACGCCTGCCGATTTTGGTAACGACCCGCTTGCGGGAATTGCGTTTCAGAGAAAATACGAGCGGCTTGCCTATCTTGCGGGCAGAGGCGGGTATAAGGCTCCTGTTCAAAGGGTGGATGATTTTATACGGGGCAAAATCTCTGCAAGTTTTGGGGAGGTGAAACCGAGCTTTTTGCCGGGGACTGCATTTGCAGATCTAAGAGAATGTTTGCCTTGCTTCGTTACGGAAGGCATACGGACGGGTATCTCCGTCTTCGGCAAGAAGATGCGCGGCTTTGATGCGGGAGGCAGTCTGCTTACGGGCATAGAAACGCGTTCGTCCTCACCGGTAAGAATATTGAGAGACACGGGACATGAAAGCTCGTTAAAAGGTGTTTACCCGTGCGGCGAAGGCGCGGGATACGCAGGCGGAATCACTTCGTCTGCGGTAGACGGCATCAAAACCGCGCTCAAAATTTATGAAACATTATCATCCTAAGACAAAATTGGAAATCTTTTGAACTTCAAAATATCGAGATTTCCTATCAACAAAGGAGGTTGTTATGTGGTGGATAGCACCTGCAATCGCGGGATTACTTATTGCGGCGTTTGTCGCGGTTATCGTGGGCAGAGCGCTTGCTTTTAATCCGAAAGCGGTCAGCGCGCCCGTGCCCGAAAAAGTTGATTTTGACAAGCAAATAGCGGTAGAAAATTTTTGTGAACTTATTCAATTCAAAACCGTATCTTATTTTGACAAGGTAAAAGAAGACAGGACGGAATTCGATAAGTTAACCGAGCGAATTAAAACAATGTTTCCTTTGGTGCACGCGAAGTGCGAGCTAACACGGCACGGCGACAAGGGGTTGCTCTATAAACTCAAAGGCGAAAAGAGAGGGCCTTGCACCGTGCTGATGGCGCATTACGATGTTGTGCCAGCAGAAGAGGATGCATGGGAAAAGCCTGCTTTCGGCGGAGTGGTGGAAGACGGGATTATATGGGGAAGAGGTACTTTGGATACCAAATGCACCTTTTTCGGTATCCTACAAGCCGCAGAAACCTTGCTTTCCAAAGAGTATCAGCCAAGGCACGACTTATATTTTTCATTTGCGGGTGACGAAGAAGTGACAGGCGACAGCACGCCTTCTATTGTTCAGTATTTCAAAAAGAACAATGTAGAGATCGGACTTGTAGTAGACGAGGGCGGCGCCGTTGTAGAAAATGTATTCCCCGGCGTCAAAAAGTCCTGCGCGCTTATCGGCACGGCCGAAAAAGGGATTATGGATTTGCATTTCGAAATGAAATCCAAAGGTGGACACGCCTCGACCCCTCCGGCGCATACAATTGTGGGGGAGCTAGCGAAAGCGGTTACCGCAGTAGAGAAGATTCCGCCCAAAGCAAGACTGACGCCTGCTACCAAAGAAATGTTCGATACGCTGGGCCGTCATTCCAATTTTGGCATCAAACTTTTGCTTGCCAATCTTTGGTGTTTTAAGCCTTTATTCGGTCTTGCCGCCCGTATGATTGGCGGTGAAATGAACGCTCTTATGCGTACGACTTACGCTTTTACGGCCATGAAAGGAAGCGATGCCGCCAATGTTTTGCCGCCAAAAGCCGAAGTAGTCGCGAATATAAGGATTATTTCGGGCGAAACTTACGACGGTGTGATAAACAGAGTCAAAAATATCATTAAAAACGATGCAATAAGGCTGTATCCCACAGAAGAGTTGAATCCTTCTCCCACCAGCACAACTTCGGGGGAGGGCTATGCTACACTTACAGAAACAATACGGGAGTGTTGGCAGGGCGTAATAGTTTCACCTTATCTGATGATTGCAAGCTCGGACGCAAAGCATTATTCGCTGATTTCGGATAAGGTTTATCGGTTTTCGCCTATGGCGCTCAGCAAAGAAGAGCGCGCCATGATACACGGTCACAACGAACGCATACCAGTTGATAAGCTGCACGGTGTTGTAAAATTCTATATGAGACTAATATTAAAGAGGTAAGAAATTGAAAATTCTCGATATAACAAAAATGGGAATATCCGCAAGTTTGATTTTTTTGGCAACATCATTTATTAAAATTCCCATCGCAATCGGGTATATTCATGCTGGGGACATCCTTATTATGGTTTCCTGCTATTTTATGAAACCGAAGTATGCCGCAATCGCTTCCGGCATCGGCAGTATGCTTGCCGATCTTTTAGCGGGATATGTCATCTATATGCCGGTGACTCTCGTGGTCAAAGCAGTGATGGCGCTTATCGCAGGTACGATTGTTTACAAAAAGACAGATTTGTATCGTTTGGTTACGGGTTACATTTTGGCAGGTTTGTTTATGATAGGCGGATATCTCGTTTTTGAAGGGTTTTATTACGGCTGGGCGCCTGCAATCGCCAATATTCCATTCGCCCTCATCCAACCTGCTGTTGGTATCGCGGTTGCCGTACCGATGGTACTCTTGTTCAAAAGAATACCGTCTTTAAATAGATATCGATAGAAGAACAATTACATTAAAATCATAAATAAAGGGCTGTCTCAAATGAGATAGCCCTTTGTAAATACAAATGTATTGTCATTTAGTAATGGTAACCTTTTTCATGTTGCGGGGTGTGTCGGGGTTGATCCCCAAACTTTCCGCCATATACGCAACAAAAAGCTCGATTGCCAAAGTATACAAAAACGGTGTTTCCATGCCGCGGCAGAAAGGCATACGGAAGGTTGCATGCGATATATCTTCGACTTCTTTGATGTCTGTAAAAGCGGTAATTGAGGCACCCAAAATAGATAGTCTGGTTGCCATATTGATAAATTCTTGTGAGAACTCTGAGCTGGGGGCAAGAAGTAATATCGGGGTGTTTTCTTCTACCAAAGAAAGGGGCCCGTGCATAAACTCACAAGTAGAGAAGGGGCGGGAGAAGCGGTAGCAACTTTCCATCATTTTTAAGGACAGTTCGCCCGATACGCTTTGCAGCATGCCGCGCGACAGGATGACAAAATTGTTAAGGGATTTTGTTTTTTCGGCAAACAAGCGCAATTCTTCTTGGTTGTTAAGGATAAACTTATGCAATAAAGGAGGAAGTTCACTCACATTCATTTTGGCGGGAGAGTTGCTTAAGCAGTTGGCCAGCATATACATTGCCGTAAGCTGGGCGATAAAGGTTTTGGTGGCGGCGACGCTGCGCTCTTCGCCCGCGGTAAGAAAAATATGAAAATCACATAGTTTTGCGAGGGGAGAATCGGGGTTGTTGGTTACGCCCACCGTAAGTGCGCCTGTCTGTTTTGCGCTTTCGACCACCATAAGCGTGTCTATGGACATTCCGCTTTGCGAGATAGCCAACACCATATTTTCGCTTAAGTTAACATGAGAGCCGTAAACCGTTGTGATAGACGGGCTGAATTTGGATACCATAATCCCGCCTATTACCTCGACAACATATTTAAAGTAAGTCGCTGCGTTATCGCTTGTACCGCGTGCAACTGTTGTAATATTGGTAATCCCGCGGCGCTTAAATTCTTTGGCAATATTGAATATCACTTGTTTATTGTTTGTCACGACTTCTCTGACGACATCGGGAGCCGATAAAAACTCGTTAAGCATGATGGACATTGCAGTTCTCCTCACAATAGATTACCCTCATTATATTATATTATCGGCACTTTGTAAAACGAATTGGCCCATTAGAAAACTCTATTTTTGTGAAATAATGCCAACAAATTTCCTTGGCAAGAAGAAAAATCGAACTAAAAATAAACAAAAACTGCACAGTTTTCTTTTTTGTGAAAAGAAATTTTGACAACTCCTGACAATTCTAATTATAAAATACATTACAGTATTGAAAAAGAAGTGCATTTATGTTAAAATAGCCATAAAAATAGGGCTTACCCTATAGAGTACGGAGAATCTATGGAAATCGGTTTGCAAACATACACAATCAAGAAAACAATAAGCACGCCCGAAGGGTTCGAAAAAGCAATGGAAGCGGTATCCGCCGCGGGAATCAAATATTTGGAAATCGCGGTAGATTATCTCAAGTTTCCTTTCGACGGTGTGCGGGCCCAAATGATGAAGAGTGTTTTAGATTGTTACGGGATAAAAGCGATTTCTTGCCAAATTAGACAAGGCAGAATGGAGCGGGACTTCGATTGTTGCCTCAAAGCAATGAAAACATTAGGTGTCAGCAATATCACCAACAGCGTAATTGATGTTCGATGCCTAAAAGACGGCGAAAGGGGCGTTGCCGAATACGCAGAGAGACTAGAAAAATACCGTCTTAAGATGGAAACAAACGGATTGTTTGTTGCCCATCATAACCACCATTTCGAATGCTTACGTTATGGGGGTAAAACAGTTTTCGATATTATGGCCGCCAACTTCCATGGCAATTTTGTATTAGATACCTATTGGTTAACGCGAGGCGGAATCGACCCCATTGGTCTTATTATGAAACTAAACGACAGGGTTCGTATTATGCACATTAGAGATTATAAGTTGCAACTCAGTTTGCTGGGGTTAAGACCCAAAGATACAGAGTTAGGCAGGGGCAATTTAGACTTTACTTATTTGCTGTTTAAGGCGGACAAATACGGTGTAGAATACGGCATGATAGAACAAAGTACCAAAAACGAATTAGAGAGTGTCAAGATTTCTGCGGCAAACGCGATGTCTGCAATCGGGAGGATCTAAAGTGAAAGTTCTGGCAAAAGCGCTTAAAATCGGCACGGTAGCGATGATTGTAATTGTGTTGGCAATATCTTGCGGCGCCGCGGTGTACGCAGGCGTAATGAGCCATATTTGCCGCATCCGTATGTCTTATGTAGTAGATATCGATGCAATCTTGCAAGAAGA
>JAQVTZ010000005.1 GCA_028699795.1 Clostridia bacterium
AATCATCTGTGTGCCCACAAGAATGTCCGCGCCGCCTTCGGCAAAGGTCGTTAAAATCTTGAGGTATGCGTTGCGTGTCTTGGTGGTATCGTTGTCCATGCGTAATACACGCGCTTTGGGGAAAATTCGATTAAGTTCTTCTACGACCTTTTCGGTACCCACTTTGCCTTCTTTGAGATGCGAAAACCCGCAAACGGGACACTTGTCAATCATGCGGTATTGTTTGCCGCAGTAGTGGCACTTCAGCGTTCCGTCCTCCTTATGGTAAGTAAGGCTCACTTCACAGTCCTTGCACTTGGCGACATATCCGCACGATCTGCACCTTACAAAAGAAGCAAACCCCCTTCTGTTGAGAAACACCATAGATTGGTTTCCGTTTGTTAAGGTCTGGTCCAATGCCGATAAAAGCTGTCTGCTGAAGATAGACACATTGCCCGACCGAAGTTCTTTTCGCATGTCAACGGCCTCGATTGCGGGCATTTCTCTGTGATTCACACGCTTTTTAAGCGTAATTAGCTTGTATTCGCCTTTCTTTGCCTTTAGGTAACTTTCTAAAGACGGAGTCGCGCTGCCCATAATGAGTTTAGCTTTGTGATACCTTATGCGAAACGCGGCGATATCCGAAGTAAAGTATCTTGGGTTTCCTTCGCTCACATAACTGGTATCATGTTCTTCATCAATGATAATTGCACCTAAATTCTGTACGGGAGCAAACACGGCGGAACGCGCGCCTAAAGCAACTTTGGCTTCGCCCATTCTCAACCTCCGCCATTCGTCGTATCTTTCGCCGTCGGACAATCCGCTATGCAACAGGCTTACTCTGTCACCGAATCGCAAACGGAATACTCCCAACATTTGCGGCGTAAGCGAAATTTCGGGGACCAACATAATCGCGGTTTTGCCTTCGTCCAGCAGGTTTTCGATAATGGTCATATAAATTTCGGTTTTGCCGCTGCCAGTTACCCCGTGAATAAGGTAAACACCTCCGTTACCCTTTAATACGGTATCCACCGCGGCTTGCTGTTCTTCTGTTAGAATGATTTGCTTGCGTTTTGCGGCAATGGCTGTCGGGGTGCGTTCCACTTCGACTTGTTCGCGCTTCAAAAACCCTTTTGCTATTAGCGATTTCACCGCCGAAGGCGAATATTGAAAATTGATTTCTGTTTCGAAGCGCGCGCCTTTTTTTAGTTCTTCCAAAACGGCCGCTTGCGCGTCCGACCCTTTACGCAAACACTTTTTTGCCTCGTCGGGGTCTACGCCGTCTGCAAGCGAAAGAACGAACTTATTAAGAATCTTTACTTTGCCGCCTCTCAATTTTGCGGGGATAAAGAGTCTTAAGCTGTCTATAAAACGGATATTTTGTGCTTTCAGATAGCGCGCAAGCTCCAACATCTCGGGTAAAATAAGCGGTACCGCGTCTAATATTTTAATAATATCTTTGGTTTCGTGTCGGCTGCTGTCCGCCGTTCCTGTGACAAATCCTTCTTTCAGCTGTCTGCCAAAAGGAACCAGCACGCGGCTTCCCACGGGCACTTCAAAAGGCGCGCCGTAATCAAAAACTCTGTCTACCTCTTGATTGCTGATGTCTACTATTACTTTATAAATCATCTTCGGTACCCCGCGCAACCGCTATAGCGTAACGATTTCGTCCAAAATAATATGCGCGAGTTCCGTTTTCGTCATTTTTTCGAGTGAAACAATTGCTCCGTCCGCTTTAATTAGCGTGGCAATGTTGGTATCGGCATCGAAGCCCGCGCCCTCGGCGGTAACATCGTTTGCAACAATCATATCGGCGTTTTTTGCAAGCAATTTTTGTCGGGCGTTCATGAGAAGATTCTCAGTTTCGGCGGCAAATACCACCATCTTGCGATCGCCTTTGCGCTGCCCGACTTCCGCCGCAATATCGGGATTTTTGGTAAGTTCTAAAGACAGCGATTCGGCCTTTATTTTAGATGCCGAATAATTTTTTACTTTATAATCAGACGGCGCGGCTGCTTTGATAATGATATCCGCGCGACTAAGATGATCCATCACGGCATTGCGCATTTCTTCCGTTGTGGAAACTCGTATCACTTCGACGCCCTTGGGTGCGTCTACCGAGGTAAATGCTTGCACAACAATTGCGCGGCCGCCGCGGTCTATTACGGCTTCGGCTATCGCCATACCCATTTTGCCCGAAGAACGGTTCGAAATAAACCTAACGCCGTCTATCGGCTCTCGGGTCGCTCCCGCCGTCACAAGTACGGTTTTGCCTCTGTAATCGGGGTTGGGCGTCAGCAGGTTATCCACGAATTCTGCAATGGTTTCGGGCTCTTCCATACGACCTTTGCCGACATCGCCGCATGCCAGCATCCCTTCGCTAGGCTCTACAAACAGCCACCCTCTTTCTTTTAGCGCGGCGATATTGGCTTGCACAACAGGATTGTTGACCATATTGACATTCATCGCAGGGCATACGATGACAGGTGAAAGCGTGGCCATGATCGTGGTCGTTAACATGTCGTCTGCGATGCCTTGGGCGGCTTTGCCTATAAAGTTTGCGGTAGCGGGCGCGATAACAAAGGCAGACGCTTGTTTTGCGTAACTGATATGCTCGACTTCATAAGGTCTTTCTTTGTCGAACATATCCCGTACAACGCGGTTATTGCTAAGCGTCTCCAAAGTGAGCGGCGTTACGAACTGCGTCGCGTTCTCGCTCATAATAACTTTAACTTCGTATCCCATTTTACGCAATTTGGATACCAATATGCAGGATTTATAGGCGGCAATTCCGCCCGTTACCCCCACAATTACCGTTTTAAGGGCCATTACTGCACAATCCTTATTTTGTTTTCGTAGAACTCTTGCGCGGCATACGAGACCGCTTTCATATTGGATGCCTCCAATTCTCCGGCGTCCATCGAAAGCAGTTCTTTTGTTCTTTTAGTAATTGCAACCACCAGCGCGTAGCGGCAGGGTGCTTTTTTGATAAGCTTGTCAATTGGCGGGTCGATCATCATAGTATTTGATCCTCCTAAAAATATCTTCTTTTTCTTTCTTTAAGACTTTAATGTCATTAAATTATCGGCAAGTTCTGCGTTGCGTCTTCTTTTGTTGCGCTCGGCGAGAATGATTGCAGACACGGTATTGACGCATTCGTCTAAATTATCGTTAATAGCGATATAATCGTAATACCTTATGCTTTTGTATTCGGTTTTGGCAATTTTAAGCCGTAACGCGCACACTTCGGGGGATTCGGTTCCTCTTACATTCAGTCGTTTGTTCAGCTCTTCGTAATTGGAAGGAGTGATAAATATGTACACGGCGTCAGGGTTGGCTCTTCGTACCTTAGAAGCTCCCTTGGTCTCTATTTCGAGTACAACATCTTTCCCCTCGTTAAGAAGTTTTTCTACTTGCGCTTTGGGCGTGCCATATCGGTTGTGAAACTTGACTACATGCTCTAAGAACTCGTTGTTGTCTACCATTTGTTGAAACTCGTCCTTGGTACGGAAGTGGTAATGGATGCCGTTTATTTCGCCCGGTCGCGGCGCCCTCGTCGTCGCGGATACCGAAACCGCAAGTCCCTGTACTTTTTGTAAAACCTCATGCAGCACCGTTCCTTTGCCTGCGCCTGAAGGTCCCGATAATACGAACAGTATGCCTTTCCTTTCCATAATGCGATTACTCCCGCTTTTCACTCCAGATTCTGCACTTGCTCTCTCACCATTTCGACAAGGTTTTTGAGCGTCAGCACGCTTGCTGTTATTTCGGCGTCGTTACATTTGCTTCCGATAGTATTTACCTCGCGGTTGGTCTCTTGGGTAAGAAAATCCAACTGCTTCCCGATGGGCGTGTCTAGCGGCAATAGTTCGCGGTAATGCGCGATATGCCCTTTGAGCCGCGTAATCTCTTCGTCGATGTTGGACCTGTCTATAAAAAATGCGACTTCATTTGCGAGTTTGCTTTGGTCCAACTCGACACCCTCTAATGCTTCTTGCACCCTACGGGCAAGTTTTATACGGTAGTCTTCGGCTACCAGAGGGGCGCGTTGTTCTATTTTTGCAAGTTCTTCTTCGATTGCCTTTACTTTCGTAAAAATATCCTCTACTAATTTTCGGCCTTCTGTCGCCCTCATTGCGCAAAGATTGGCAACACATTGCGTTCCTGCTTCTTTGATTAGTTCGAGAAGCGCGGTTTGGTCGTCTTCGGACTGCACCACCTTAACAAGATCGGGCATTTTGAGTACGGTCGAAACGCTAAGGTCGTTCACATAACCCAGCTCTGTTAACTCCGCGCCTATTTTATAGTAACTTTGAGCAAGACTGCGATCCAACGAAATCGCATTCTTATAAGTGCGATTGTCTTCGTAAGTTAAAAATACTTCGATGTGTCCTCGCGTCATGCTTTGCGACAGCAATTTGCGCAAAGTGTCTTCGGCAAACTGAAAGCCTCTGGGAAACTTAAAAAGTAAATCCAAAAACCTGTGGTTTACGGATTTCATTTCTATCGTCATTTTTCTTTCGTGTTTTTCGGCAATCCCTTTGCCGTAGCCTGTCATACTGTTCACTGTCTTGCCTCGTCGCCTCCCTTGTTGCTTCCGTCTGAGCAAGTATTGATGAAGTGTTTTCTATATTATAAATCTTTTATACTATTTAAAGAAGTGTATAAGAAAAACAAATGGGAGTTATCCACATTTTTACTAAAGTTTATCTTCTATCGCCTGTTTTGACTGTCGTCTTCCATCCTTTTTTCGATTTCAGCCAGTGTATTATAGCCGTCTTGCTTCAGTCTGAAGTCTCTTACCGCCACTTCGATTAGTATTGCGATATTGCGACCGGGCATAATGGGAATCAAATATTTTGGAATCTCCAATCCGAGTATATTTTCGGTCAAATTTACATTGCCCACCCTGTTATATTCTTTTTCGGTATTCCAATTTTCCAGTTCTATCACCATTTCCAAACGCTTTCTTTTTTTGACCGCGCCCACGCCGTACATTGCTTTCACATCGATAATCCCCAATCCTCTGATTTCCATCATATGTTTGATGATAGCAGGCGCTTCCCCATAAATGTCGTCTTTTACCCTTTTTAATTCTACCAAATCATCCGATACGAGCCTGTGTCCGCGATGCACCAGTTCTAATGCGGTTTCGCTTTTCCCGATACCGCTTGCGCCGCTAATCAAGACGCCCGTTCCATATACATCCAACATAATTCCGTGTGTTCCCGTAGTAAGCGCAAGAGTTTCGTTCATATATTTTACGGTATCGTTTATCAACATTGCCGTCACTTTGTCAGAACGAAAAACAGGTACTTGATACTCTTTGGCGGCTTCCGTGATATCCTTCGGAATTCTTTGGTTGCGCGATACTATTGCGCACGGTATGCCTTTTTGGAATAACCCTTCCAATCTTTCTTTCCGCAATTCGGGCTCCATGCTGTTCAAGTAAGTCACTTCGCTTTTGCCGAACACTTGCACTCTGGACGAAGCAAAATAATCGTAGTACCCCGATAATATCAAGCCCGGACGGTTGACGCTCACAGAGCTTAATGTTATTTCGGCCCCGTCTGCCGCATAAACAATTTCCAATCCGTTATCCAAAGCAAACTTTTCACAAGTTACCACCACTTTTTGTTTTTCTTCTTTTACCAGTCTCATACGCTTTTCTCCAAACCAAATTTATTTATTACATGCGCCACCCCGTCTTCGTTATTGGTGGGACATATGTATTGCGCGATTGACTTTAAATCTTTGTTTCCGTTCGCTACGCAAACGCCCAATCCCGCATATTCTATCATTGAAATATCGTTGTCGCTGTCTCCGATGCAAATCACTTCGTCGGAAGACAATCCATAGCTGTTCGCAAGCCGCTCTACCGCTTTGCCCTTATTGATTTCCTTGTTCACGATTTCTATGACCCAATTTTTTGATGTATTGATAAGCAATCGGTCCCCGAACACCGCTTGTAATTCTTTGATATGAGCGGGGATTTTCTCGGGCTCTTCAATAATCAAAAATTTAATTGGATTCAAACCCGATTGTTTTAAATAGCTTGATAATCCCTCTTTGTGTTCGATAAATCCGCAACGACACAACTTGGCATAACGCTCGCTGTGCGCGGTACGGTTCTTTATTAAAATATTTCCCTTTTTGTACAGCTGGAAATAGACTCCCAAACGCTCTAAATAATTGCAAACTTCGTACGCAATAGTATTAGGAATATTGATTTCTTCCAATATTTTTCCGCTTTCAATATCGCAAATCACCGCGCCTTGATAGCTAATCGCTTTCCCTTTTAAATGTAATTCTTGGCAAAGTTCCAACATCGGCTCGGTCATACGCCCTGTCGCGATGGTAAATCGGCCGCCCGCGTTCGTATACTCTGCAACGGTATCCGCCAGTTTTTGCGAATAGCCTAAATGGTCATTTAATAAGGTGTCATCCAAGTCCGATACGATTAACTTATATTTCATTTTTTTCTAAATCCTCAAAGTATTTCTTTACAATTTCCGCTTGTTTTTTACCAAACCCGTTTACTTTCATAATTTCCAAAATATCCGCATTCGCGATATTTTCTATTTTTTTGAAGTATATCAACAATGCGCGCGCTCTTTTTTCGCCTATCCCTTCGATATTTTTTAAGTTAGAACGCGTTTGTCGCTCTTTCCGCAACAATCTGTGGTAGGTTATCGCAAAACGGTGCGCTTCATCCCGTACCCTTTGCAAAAGCGATAACGCCAAGCTGTCACGCGGCAAAATGACGCTGTCTTTTTGCAGAGGCACGATGATTTCTTCTTCTCTTTTGGCAAGCCCTATTACAGGGATATTGTATGCGCTTACGAGGTCGTAAACCGATGAGAGTTGCCCCTTGCCGCCGTCCACCATAATCAAATCGGGACGCTCGGAAAAGCTGGGATCATCCGAGGACATTTCTGTAAGCCGTCTTGTGAGTGTTTCGCGCATCGAAGCAAAATCGTCTGTGCCTCTCACGGTTTTGATACGAAACCGCCTGTACTTGTCGCGGGAGGGTTCCCCGTTAATAAACACAACCATACTAGACACCTTGTCGGTACCGCTGATATTAGAAATATCGTAACACTCGATACGCTTGGGCGGACGGGGGAGCGATAAAGCTTCTTGTAGTTTAGATACAGACCCTATCGTTAAGGCTTCCTTACTGGCAATTTTGGTTACCGTAACCTCGAGATGCTCTTTTGCATTGTTAAATGACATATCTACCAATTGCCCTCTTACGCCTGCTCTTGGACGAATGACATGCACTCTTTTCCCTTTTAAAGATGAGAGGTAATCGGATAGTTCCGCTTGAAACGCAAGTGTCTCGGATACCAACACCTCGTCTGCAAGTACGGGGTTTTTTTCGTAATATTGCATGATGTAGGAAGACAAGTTTTCGGATACGGAACCCGCTTCGTCCACGGGATAATTTTGCGCCCCCAACACTTTGCCGCCGCGCACCACCATATAATTGATTACGCCGTACATTCCGTTGTCGGCTATCGTAAAGATATCCATATTGATATCTTTGGGCAAATTGACCACTTGTTTCCGCACCAGTTTGTCCAGAACACGCAAAGAGTCACGGTAGCCCATGGCAAGTTCGAACTCTTCGTGTTCGCTTGCATTCCGCATTTTTTGTTCGAGATTCGCCTTTACTTCTTTGTCGTTTCCGTTAAGAAAATCAATGACACTACCAATCATTTTTTTGTATTCTTCACTGCTAATTTTGCCTACGCAAGGCGCGCAGCATCTGTTAATATGGTAGTTAAGGCACTCTCTTACGCCTTTGCGACGCTTCGATAGATCGGTTGTACAACTTCGAACGGGGTAAGCGCTATGTATCAAATCCATGATAGTTTTGGCAGACAAGCCCAACATATAAGGCCCGAAATACTTGCTCCCGTCTGCTTTCAGCTTGCGTGTCACCTCTATCTTGGGATAGACCTCTTTCAGGTTGATTTTGATGTAAGGATACGACTTATCATCTTTAAGCAATATATTGTAATAAGGCTGATGCTCTTTGATAAGATTATTTTCTAAAACAAGCGCTTCCACTTCGGTATTGGTGATAATATAACGGAAATCCGCTATCTTCTCCACCAAAAGCATGGTCTTTTCGGTTTTGGTTGCGCTATTCTGGAAATATTGCCGCACTCTGTTTTTCAGATTTTTCGCCTTGCCGACATAGAGTATCTGTTCGAACTCGTCCAACATGATATAAACGCCGCTCGCGGTGGGCAGCGTCTTCAGTTTTTCGCTAAAATCTTTCATCTAATAATAATGATAGTATTCTTTGCCGCAAATGTCAATCTAAACAGCATTTAACAATGGTGTCAAATATTTTTTGGAAAGTCGCAACCTATAATGTTACTCCGCTTTTATAAAATGCTATCTCAGCATAGCTTTCACTCTTACATCTATATTCGCCGTTTACCGTCTGCATAACAAGGCTATATAAGCTGTCTTCGTCTGGAGGAAATGCGCAAAAGTCTATCCAATGACTCTTCTTTTGGTTAAGAACGAGGTTGGATGCTATTTTTAAGGTAGGAACACAAGCGGATAAAGGGGTGCCTCGGCCAGTGGTAAACAGAACCAAATTGCATCCTGCGGCAGCCAAGGCGGTAGAAGCAATCAAGTCGTTGCCGGGGGCAGAGAGCACGCTTAACCCTTGTTGGCGTCTTACTTCGCCATACCCTATTACATCGTTTACGGCAACATGTCCGCCTTTCAAGATACACCCTAAAGACTTTTCTTCCAAAGTGGTAATCCCGCCCTCTTTATTGCCGGGGCTGGGGTTTTCATAGATAGGCATATTGTTTGCCCGATAAGACTCTTTGTAGCTCTCGATAAGGGCAGAAAGCTTTTTAAACACCTCTTTACTTGCACATTGATTGAAAATGCACTGTTCTGCGCCGAACATTTCGGGTATCTCGGTTAAGATTGCGTTCGCGCCCTTTTGCACCATTCTATCGCACAGCTTGCCGACCAAGGGGTTGGCCGTAATGCCCGACAACCCGTCGCTGCCGCCACATTTCAGACCTATCGTCAATGCGGACAGCGGAAACTCTTTCCGAACAAGCTTTTGGGATTTCGATAAGAAAGAGCGCAAAATATCCATTCCGTAAGCGATCTCGTCCTCCACCTCTTGACAGTTAAAAAATGCAAACTGCCCAACATTGTACTTATTAAGTACATTTTCTATTCCGTGAAGCGTATTATTCTCACAGCCCAACCCGACAAACAACACAAAAGAAGCGTTCGGATTCCGAGCGATCGAGCATAACAGTTTGGTTATGTTTTCGGCATCCTCGCCAAGCTGACTGCATCCGAATTGATGTGTGAGCGCAAAAATATCATCTGCTCTTCCTGCGTTTTCGTTGTTCGCCATTTCCGCAAGTTGTTTGCAGATACCGTTCACACAGCCTACCGTAGGTATAATAAAGATGTTTTTCCGTATTCCTGCGCCATTCGCGTTAGGATAGCCCAGAAAGCAACCACTTTCGATTCTCTCGTCTAAGGTTTTCTTTTTTTGGTAAACAAAACTCCTGCTTTCATTCAAACAAGTTGCCATATTATGGGTGTGTACCCACTCGCCTTCGGCGATATCGCAAGTCGCTTTGCCGATGACTTCTCCGTATTTTATTATGTATTCGCCTTTTTTTATGGAAAAACGGGCAATCTTATGCCCCATGGGCACAAGACCTTGTTCTAAAGCAACCTTTACATTATCTTTTGGATTGATTATTATCTCTTTCATAATGGTTTGATGTCCCTTTGAAATAAGGATAGATTTTCTTTTATAGCTTCGGTTAACCCCGAAAAACCATTTAGGTCTACTCCCCATATCTTATCGGAAAGAAACCGTGTTACTGTGCCGCCCTCCAAAAAGAAATCCAGATAATTCTTATCGTCTTTTAGCTCATAAGTTTCACTCTCGACATGAAAGTAGTAAGCATCCCCTTTTTTATAAAGGGAGCGATATGTATGAATGAAGTATGAGAGCCCCAGCGTTAAGTTGGGGGGTATCTTGCCGAATTTTTCATAATAATCAATAAAAGAAGGCAACACTCTTGCTTTCCACTTCGATATGCTGTTAAGAGAAATGGATATCAGTTGATGGTTGATATAAGGGTTTTCAAATCTTTCCAGCACTTCTTTTGCAAAACTCTTTGTCTGCTCGCTGTCATTCGAGACAAAAGGAATGATTTCTTGTTGGAGCGTTTCCTTTACGAAGGCTCGTAATTTACGGCTATTCATGACATCGAAAACTGTTTTTGCTCCCGTCCATAGCGAAATAAAAACCATATTGGTATGACTGCCGTTCAGCACTCGCACCTTGCGTTTTTTATAGAATTCGATAGTATCTGCAAGTATTACCTCTGTTCCGTGTTTTCCTTCGCGAATAAACTTAGAAATGTTGCCTTTGTTTTCGATTACCCATAAGCCGAAAGGCTCGCCCACAGTTAAGAGCTCGTCCCTTTCGTTCAGCAACTTAGCGAAACGCTCTTCCTCCTTTTTGGGATACCCCGAAACAATGCGGTCAACAAGGGTATTGCAGTAAAAATTCTCTTTTTGGTTCCAGTTCAAAAACGCCTCGGGAAGCTGCCAAAGACGGATATATTCGTTGACGCATTCTTTTAGTCTGTCCGCATTATTATCAATAAGCTCTACAGGCAATATATAGACACCGCCTAACCCGCTTAAAAATCTGCTGTACAAAAACGCGGTAAGTTTGGCAGGATAAGAGCTATTATGCAAATGATTCATGTCATCTTTATCGCTAAAATAAATACCTGCCTCCGTCGTGTTGGAGATTATCAGCTTTAATTCACTGTCTGTCGCAAGCCTTTCGTAATCCGCTTTGTCGAAATACGAAAAGGCTTCCTTCACCACAGATATTTTGCGAATTCTTTCTATCGGTTTGCCTTGTTCCATACCGCGTAAAACAACATGGTAGCTGTTTTTTTGTTTCACGAATTTGTCTAAACTTCCTTGGTCGCAAGGTCTGATGATACTGACGCTATAATTACCGCCTTCCTCATTTAAAACATCAAAATAGTAATCGGCAAATGCCCGAAGAAAATTACCCTCGCCAAACTGTGCTATCTTTATCATTTTTTCCTCCACCGAATTTTTTCATTCACTTTTATTTTTATTTTTACTGCGATGAGAAAACTACTTTTCGGAGTCTGTTATAAAGGCTCTGTCGTAGTATTTTTCCAGTCCGTAGAAAACATCCTCTTTTTGCGCGTATTTTGCAGCAATATCCACGCTGCCGCAAGCCTGCACCATAAATAAGCTCACTCCTTCGGTAAAGCAACAGAATTTGCTGTTAATCTTGTTCAGAAACTTCAAAAACCGCGCTTTTTTTCGGCGGTTATACGCCCCGTCATACTGTAAGCCTTGTGAATACATAAGGCGTACGCCCTTATACATAATTGCGGAGTCGTTTTTGTGGTCGTGTCCGCAAACAACGGTATGCGTGCTGTTGGAGCTTTTGAACGCCTCGAAAGCGCCCGCGTTTAAATCACTCGCGCAGACCCGCTCATAATTGGTGCCGTAAATACGCTTTGCCACACCATTCCTCCTCTTTACCGCCGTATATGCTTTCTGGAATTCCGGCAAAGGAATATGAAAAAATGCCATGCTTTTGGGACGGATTCCGCCGTTTTCCGCAGTTAGCTCCGAAAGGCGGCGCCGATACCAATCTATTTGACTCTCCCGAATATAGCCGTAACATCTCTTCTCAGAACCGAATGCCTTCCGCCTGACACCATAAATGTAGTCTCCGGAATCGAAAAAGAAGAGGCTTTGACATATTCCCTTGGAATTTTTGATGTTTACAACACAGTTTCCGCTGCCAAAAACGCCTTTTCCTCCTTCGTCGCGGACGATGCAATAGGTCCCGCCCGAAAGGGTGTCGAACATCCATTTTCTGCCTGCCGCAACAATTGTTTCTCTATCTTTTTCACTTAGCATCCCCTTCTTTTCGGCCGCTTTAATATCTTTGGTTATTTTATACTCACTATCGTGGTTGCCGAGTACGAAGCCCCAATACTGCTTGCGACTCTCAAAAAAGTTTTTCAGTTTTTCTTGCATAACCGTATCCGCATGCCCAACGATATTATCTCCAAGTAAAAGAACCAAATCGGGCTTTTCCTTATCGAGAAACCGTGAAAAAACCGTAAAAGTAAACGCCGAAGCTTCAGTATTGATATGCATATCCGTACAGGTCAAAATTTTGAAACGCTCATCCGAGATACTGCCGTCGCTTTTGCGTTTTATTAAATAAGGGGTCCCTTTTTCGGGTCTGACAAATTCTACCCTACCCTCGACGGTTGTCGTATCTATGCCGCAGGACTTATACAAATGAGGCCGAACAAACGACAGCACAAATAAAATTGCCAAAATGATTATGGCAAAAGATAGTAAGATTACACCGATAATTCCCAATAAACCCATTTGCATTACAATATTGTTGTTTTAGATTTAGCGTGGAGCAACCCAAGCTGACAACAATCACTTTTTTGTTTACAATTATTAAAAATTGTTTGTCTATTTATTGTATCACAATTATAGTTGATATTCTATATAAGAAAGGGTATAATATAATATAATTACATATTTTGAGGTATCTTATGTCGTTTATCGAGGTTGAGCAAAGCATAGAAAAAGCGGGCTGGGCTATGCCGGACTTACATTCGCATCCTCATTACGAACTTTATTTTCTCGAGAAAGGCGAGCGTAGCTTTTATATTGACAGCACGCTGTACCTTGTCAAAGAGAATACTGCGGTGTTGGTGCAGCCCTACCTCATGCACAAAACGGAGGGCGGGCCTTTTTCGCGAATCAATGTGGATTTTTCGGATGACATCTTTGATGATCAAGAGAGAGTTATGCTGTCGGAACTTAGCAAAATAATGGTGTTTCCGCTAAAGCCTGCGAACGGAGCGGCGATAAGGCAAATACTCCTTGCTATGTTATCCGCATGGGAAAATCCCAATAAGCTCGATAAAACTGCGGTGACGCTTTGCGTAAAATCATTACTTGGATGCCTCTATCTTTTCCGTTCCACTGTCAACGAGGTAGAAAAAGTATCGGTGAACGGTCGTATAAAACCCCAAACACTCAAAATTATTCGTTATATTAACGAAAATTATCGCAACAAACTAACGATAAGCGCACTAGCGAAAGAGTTTAATTTATCGGAAAGTTGCCTATCCAAGACATTCAAACGCGAGACAGGCTATAATGTGGGCGAATTCATCTTGAACGCAAGAATTAACGAGGCAAAACGCCTTCTTAGCTCTAAACTTTCGGTAAATAAAATTGCCGACGAGTTGGGTTTTTCTTCGGCAAATTATTTCGGCTTGATATTTAAGCAAAAAGTTGGCATATCACCTCTCATGTATAAGCAGTGGCTGAATACCTGATTCTGACCACTTCATAAACAGAATACCTGATTTGGGCACCTCTATTTAAAAAATGATACACATAACGAATAAGAGCTATTGCAGTTTTATTTTGGGAGCGGCAAGAATTCCGGCAGGAGAAAGAACATACCTTCTTGTGGTTTTGATGCGCAACGCATAATAAGAGTACGGAGAAATTAGCGCGTTCTTTGCATTTCGCAAATGGATAGGCCCAAATGCATTTTGGCGAGAGATATAAGCTTTAAGACTCAATGTTGTTTCGCCTTTTTCCGTCGGAAGTATTGCGCAGTAGGGTGCAAAAGCAATATCTTGGCTCTCCATCGTTTTTGCTTCCACAACAGCCGCTTTAAACTTCGGTACAGAAACACAGGCAGTTTTGCCATTCCCTTCAAAAGATGAAATATAGGTAATTTCTCCGCCATAAAAAGGCAATCCTTGTTTCGTGATATCTGAAAAACGCAATTGCTCGGGAAGCGCGGTAAGCGTGGCGGAAGAACCTCGCACAGATACGCCGAAATCTCCCAAAAGATAACACCATTCTGTATTTGTATTCAAGCCGAACGGTATGGATATTTCCAAAGTATTTTTCCCTTTTTTGATACTTGGAAGGGCAACTTTCTTGATTGCTTTATCGACATACCAACCGCATACTTCTGATTTTACGATAACGCCATTTAATACAATACTTGCAGTTTCGGCATCTTCAAGCGCGATATAAGGTTTCTTAACTTCAATTTTACTATTGATAACAAATTTTAGCTTTAACCTATGCTCCGGCTTTCTTTTCTCCATCGCCCAAGGTTGGCAAGATCTACCGCCGCGTACGGGCAAACCGCATTTCTTTCTGCATATATTATCCAAACGCAAAAGCTCGCACCTATTGAAAGAATATTTTTGCTCGTCAAGCGCGTAATAAGCGGTATCCAGCAAAAGCGCATTTGGTTCCGAAAGCGTATAAGGAACGCTTTTCGCGAAAGGCACATCGGTTGAAAATATCGTCTCCGCTTCGGGGTACTGCTCCTCTGCGTCGTCTAGGCGGAACAGCAAACTATCTTGCTTATACATATCTGCTTTTATAAAAGTGAATCCGTCTGCCGTTTCTGCCTTTGCGGCGGTTATTTTGCCGTTAAGCGTATTCCAAATCGCCGCCTTCCATTCGCCCTTAACTTTAAATGTCAGCTGTTGTTTTTGGGTTACAAATGGCTTCGATTGCACCGTTTTTTCCGCTCTTGCAACAAAAAACCACAGCCCGTTGTTATCTTCGCGCAATTGACAGACAATGTCTTGCGTATGTTCTCCCTCTTCATAGACGCCATAAAGACGGTTTTGTTCCAGCGACGAAAGTATTTCCTTTTTTTTGCAGGGAATACGGGTAGAGTTATCCGCAAGCTCACGCGGTCTTTGAGAGGGTTTTCCGTTTTCGTACTGCGGAATTTCTCCCACAAAAATCACCTTTCCGCCTTTCTCTCTAAAGGCTTTCAGCCTATCAAGCGTGGAAGAACGCAAGGTGATGCAATTCGGCACCACAACAGTTTTATACCGCATTTTTCCTACTTCAAGAGGGTACTCCCCTTTCTTCGTAAGTTCGGAGAAAGTCGCTTCGCAAATAAAGTCGAAATCCAGACCTCCGCGCAAAAGAATATTTGTTATTTCAATAAATTTTTTATCGAAAGCATGATACTTTGCTTTGGTCACAAAATTTCCGTACAACATCCAAAAACTTTCTACAGGGTGAATGACCGCTATTTCCGTAAGAGGATTCCCTCTGGTAAGAGCGGTATTGACTCTGGCAAAATGATCTTCTAAAAACTTGAATTTTTTATACCATGGCGACTGATAAAAAATAGAAGCGGGGTAATCGCGTTTTGCTAACCCTTTCATCGACATAAGACTTAAATGCGGCACTCTTACCGTAACGCCTAAAGCGGCCTGCCAATCACCGCCTATTTTGTAATTTTGGAAGTCGTTATCCCACCTCGATACGCCGTAAAGCTCACTCAGCATCGCTTCTCTGCCGTATTGACGAACGGCAGACTGCGCCTGCTTGGCAGTAGTCAATTCGTAACGGCTGCACAACATATCGATGCCAGGAATCTGAAAGCCGCGATATTGCCGCATGGCATCACCAACAGCTTGCGTTTGTGTGCAAAGAGTAGCCTCTTCCATAAGATGCCCCGTAAAAGCTATCCCCATATCTTTGCAGCGACTACCTAGATTATCAGAAAATGCGTTGGCAAAGCGTTCTGACAAATGGTCAAAATAGTGATAACGGGCATCCGAATAATAACCTTTTGTTCCCCAAAATAGCTCGGGTAGCTTGTCTAATAAAGAATAGCCGTAAGCTATCTTAAAAGTATCATCAAAATCATCCGTCCAAGCTCTTTCTTTACTATGATAAGGAAAAGGAAAACGCGGTTGCTTAAATCTATGAAATTGCGGTTCGTCGGAAAAAATAGATTTAATTTCGTGACCAAAATAATCACCTACGGTTTTTTGATACGAGCCATATGTAATTTCGGCAAAGCGGTCTATAGCATCCTTATTTAATGTGTCGACATACGGCGCATTGTTCAAAAAACTTCGCGGAGCTTCGGTTTTTAAATAGGCGTACCAGATTACACCCAAAGGGGTTTCCTCTTCCGAAAGCCTTCGATAATGAATAATCTGATTCCCAAAAGTGTGGACGGTGTATCTTGCCAGAAGTTTTTGTCCTTTCAAGAGTTTCCCATCCTTATCTAATGTCGGAGCTTGTTTTGCCTTTTTGATGGTAAAAAGCAAATAACGCGCAGAAAAACGCGGGTCTTTCGTTACGGCGCCGCCTGCCGCGCCCGACGGCCAACGGTCTTCATCATATAAATAAAGGAACATGTCCGCTTTTTTTGCTTCTTCCGCACAAGCTCTAATGCAATCGTTAAACTCTGTGCCGAGATACGGCGTGTCCAGTCCCGAACGGACATGCGCGTGATACCCCCCGAAACCCATCTCATTAAATACTGATGTTTGTAAAATCGTTTCATCGGGATCGAGAGCGCAATTCCACGCCCAAAAGGGCGCTCCCCGATATTCCGAAGAAGGATGGTAAAAAAGCTCTCTGCTTAAAGTTTTTTCTGTGTTTCTTTGATAAAACATACGATTCTCCAAGGATAGTTTCACCTACATTATATACAAAAAGCAATCGATTTCAATTGCTTTTTTGCATATTGCAGAACTTTTGTATGGGAAAGACCTTTAAAGTAAAAGCGACCGTGATTATTCTTCGAAATAATCATCTGTTACGCCTTCGGCAGTTTCGCCTGTTTCTATCGTTGTATCGGAAACGGCCGAAGCCAAAGCAAGTTCGTCTAACTTTGCTTGCCTCATCTCGGCAAGTTCCTTTAGAATATTTTCTCTTCGTTTCCCGGTAAAATTATCGAATAACATTATTATTCCTGGTATTAAGTTTCCTAAAATACCTGGTATGGTTACCAAATAGAAGATATTGTGTATAGTCTCCGGAGTTTGCGTCGCCTCGATTGTAGAGCCATCTACCGCTACCGTCGCGCTAGCATATCCAATTAAAGCTAACCCCGCGGGGAGAAGTAAATCCTTCCAAAGACCGCTTATCCTACTTGACATGGAATTCAACGCAAAAACCATTCCGTCACTTCTGACAGGCGTACCGAACTTTTTCCATGTTTTCCATTCCATATAATCCGTACTGTCTGCCAGCAAAATTTTTCTTGCTGTACCCATCATTCCGTTCGGGAATCCTGCGATCGAGATCAATGCAGCAACAAGAAACAACGATTTATAGCCGATAACCAATAGCAATATATAACAAATTCCCGTATAAAAATAGCTTCCTACAAGCATATCCCTTGCAGACAGTTTTCTACCGATAACCGGCACAAGAGCAATGCCGACATAAGACAACACCACGCTGATGGCGCCGACAACCGTTGACAACCAAAAAGCATTAAGGGTTTTAAGATAAAAATAGGCAAGTGCCCCATAACAGATTTGCCTAATCGAATCGACAATTTGCGAAGTAGATAATAGCAAAAGGGGACGATTGTGGATTAAGGCCTTGAAATTCAGTTTAACAGTCGGTTTTTTGATAGTAACATTCAGATTCTTTTCGTTAAGTGTAAAGTAAGGCACAAGCATTGTCGCTAGTCCCAATACACCAAACAATATAGCGGCAATCAGATATACTTTGGCTTGAGCCGCGTAGTTCGCGCTGTAAAGGCTGACAAAAATGGGTATGACACCGCCGGGGAGAGTGGTGCCGAAACTGGAAGCAAATTGCGCTATCGTATAGAAATTTTTTCTGTCCTTCTGATTATTCGTCATCCTGACCGACATCGTAAGCATGCTCATATCGTAGAAGGTATCGGAAAGACAAAAGATCAAATAGAATACGAAAACCCACACGATCCGTATTGTCATACTAAAGGCGGGCACAACGAACAAAAGCACCGAGGTGACTGCAAGCGGAAACGGCGAAATCAATAAAAAGGGCTTTACCCTTCCCTTGCCGTTGTCCAAAACGGCTCCGGCAACTGGGTCGCCTATTATATTCACGATTTTGGCGACAACCATAAGTGTAAGCACCATCTTCGCGTCTATTCCCATATAATCGGTAAGGAAAAGCGTGATAAATGTGCCTACCATATCCTGCCCCATTGTGTTCCCAAAACAGCCAGAAGCGTAGCCCATTTGTTCTTTTAATGTAAATGATGGATTCTTTGCAAAAGACACAAAGCCTTGCTTCATTCTTCCGAACATATAGGAAATCTTTCTCATTCGCTTGCTCCTTTATATAGCACTATTTCATATAATCAAGCGCGAAAAGGTGTTTTTCATTTTGCGCGGTTATGGCATCTTCGCCTCAAGTTCAATAGAACTTCAAACACTTCCTACTTCTATTTTTTTAACCAATCTTCTAATACATCTTTGTTGCAGTCAATCATTTCGTCAAAAAGGTTAGATTGGATCTCTTTGGTCAGACGAATTACGGAAGGATCTCTCATAAACACCTTACGCAACCCTTCCTTGTCTTTTGCAAAAAAAGCGCGGGTAAAATCGCGTTGGTTTTCGGCGTGTAGCGATGCCCGCTCCCGAATGTATTCACTCCCGATTTCACCTGCGTTCATCGGCTCAATATTGTCATTAGAGAACTTAGCGTTGGTTTCGACCGCAGTACCTAACGGTAGTCCGGGCGCTTGTCCGCGGTTGGGAATGTTAACATTAGAAACAAGGTCGCCCAAACCATTGAGAGCGATCAGTTGAAGCACGCCCTCTTCTCCACTCTCTTTAATTTTTATTTTCAGCTTCGTGTTCGCAAGTAAGTGGAGTTGTTTGCGGCGTAAAAAATCTCTTAAAAGCCTGTTTCTAACGGTAGTCAATATAAAACCTGTTGTTCCATAATGCTTTTTCCCAAGTGGCAGGTAAGTTTCGGGAATAAATTCGGAAAGGTGACGGTCGCCCGCCGCGCCGAATAGGCCATGCTTTTCATAAAGATCAAATTTAACAATATTCTTATAAAACAAACGGCGTCTTGCCTTAAACATCGGCTCAAACGCTTTGTAGAGAGGCAAAATATCTTCCCCCTTATAAGAAGTTTCATTGATGAAAGTGAAGTGGTTGATACCTTGTACATTTGTGTATATATCATGTCGGTCAGTCTTTGGATGCTTGTAGGCGCAAAATCTTTTGCCGCTTCTGCGAAGCGCCGCTTTTACGCCTTTAAGGTCGCTTGCCATGAACGCTTTTTGTCCGTCCGCGTCCAAAGCGTTGTACATATCAAGTATACCGCATATCAACTTTTGGCTACTAAAAACCTCATGACAACAACCGAATGCTTTAATTTCGGGAAAACTTGTGTAAAGAGCATTTACACACATCGCAAGAGGGTTGGTGTAATTGATAACCCATGCGTTAGGACAATTCTCTTTGATTTTTTCACCGAAAAATTTGAAAGCGCCAAGGGTGCGTAACGCCCTAGAATAGCCACCGGGACCCACCGTGTCACCCACGGGTTGATAAATTCCGTACTTTTCGGCATAATGCACATCGTAGTACATATTATGCAGCGAATATGGTAATATGGATATTACTACCGCATCGGCGCCCGTCAGCGCCTTATCGATATTGGGCTCGACGACACATTTCCATTCAGATTTTATTTTATCTTTATTATCGGCTACCATTTTGGTATAATATTTTTCGTTAAACTTTGCTGCCTCGTTGTCAATATCATAAAGACGGATGACACCGCCAAGCTTATCTTGCGACAACAAATCGGAAAAATATTTTTGCGCCCAGTTTTTGCTACCTCCGCCAATATAGGCTATCGTTATGTCTTTCATAGATCACTCCAAAAATTATAAATTAACTTATAAAGTGTAACACAGTTATAGTAAATATTCTATATAAGAAATCGTATTATATAATAATATTACATATTTTAAACTTAAGAAAACACTTCATAAATACAATTAGAAAGTAAAACTTAGTGTGTAAATTAAGAACCCTTTATCCTTAAAGGCTTTTCTTTCATAAATAAAAGAAACAGCCACGACAAGATGACACTGCTTACGGACGCGGTAATGATAGAAAGACCTATCCCTTTCATACCAAGACCGAGCACGATGCCGAACGCATAGGCAAAAGGCGCCCTTATCGCAATAGAAGAAATGATATTGATGGTCATCGTAGCGTAAGTCTTACCAAATCCGTCTGCGAGACCGTACGCGCTTACGGCAAAAGGAACAATCATATAATCAAAACTCATAAACCGCATATAATCTTTGCCGAAATCCGCCGTATCGCCTCCTGCGCCGAACAAATGGAATACGGCTTCGGGAAATAGAAACGAGAACAGTGATATGACAATGCCGATACCCAAACTAATTGCAAGTCCTACAAAAAGTGTTTTTTTGTTTCGTTTCGGCTTATTTGCACCGAGATTTTGCGCCACCATGGCGCCTATTGCTAGCGAAACAGCTCTTGCCGGCAAAAGCGCGATACCGTTGTATTTTGTCGCAATCGCATGCGCCCCCGAAGCGTAAACCGCGCCTTCCGCTCCGATACGGTTAACAATATAAGTTAATAACATAAACGAAAGCGTTGCCGAAACATTTAAGATTGCCAAAGGCGCGCCCAATTTGGTAAGCTCTTTTAATAGGACTCTGTCGGGGACAAA
Organism: Clostridia bacterium; assembly: GCA_028699795.1. Lineage (GTDB taxonomy): Bacteria > Bacillota > Clostridia > Christensenellales > DTU072 > Firm-09. Next base: position 20,620 of record JAQVTZ010000005.1, read on the forward strand.
ATCAGCCTTTTTCAGCCGAAACAAGGGCTGTTTTTTTATTAGAATAATAATCCCCATAGCGGCCGCTACGGCTTCCGCCGTAATATTGGATATTGCGGTAAAACCCGCGCCAAGATTACACCCCGCTATCAACAAAAAATCCAAACCCGCATTCAGTACGGCCGCCGTGAAAATAATCAATAAAGGAAGTTTGCCGTCTCCAAGCCCTTTTGAAACAGCGGCAACTCCATTGTAGGCAAATACGAATAGCAATCCCGTCATCGATAGCGTAACATATCTCCGCGCTTCCGTCATGGCTTCCACAGGCGTCGCCAACGCTCTCAACCATACCCCTCCCGCAAAAATAACGGCCATACTTATCATAATTGATAATATGAAAAAAAGTATGGCGGAACTCCCTATCGTTTTTTTTATTTCTTCTTCTTTTTTCGCGCCGTACAGCTTACCAATAAGCAGTGTCAACCCACCCGACAGTCCCGCCGCGCCGTTTATAATAAGATAGGTAATCAATCCGCCGATACCGATTGCGGACAATCCCGCAGGTCCTTTATAAAAACTGACAATTACCATATCCGTCACATTAAAAGCGGCTTGCAAAAGGTTGGAGATAATAAGCGGGAAACTGAATGTAAGCAAATTTTTTAATATGCTGCCTTCGGCAAGGTAATGTTCGGTTTTTAACATAAGGTTAGTATGCCAAACCTGATGCGAAAATAGTTTCAAACACTTGCATAAATAGAAACTCTATGATACAATTATCGAGCAAATTAAATCTTGCCCTCATAGTCTAATGGTTAGGACGCTGGCCTCTCACGCCGGTATCAGGGGTTCGAATCCCCTTGGGGGTACCAAAAGTCTGTCTCATCCCGAGATGGTCTTTTTTTTTACGCTCTTTACAAAAACAGCGGAGATATCGTACGATATCTCCGCTATACTTTGATTTTTTGTTATTATTACCCTAAATACTCACTTGTTTGTTTTGCTCTTGATTCCAGCCCGTACAGATAGATAGGCGCGTTGCTCAGTTCCAATGCGCAGTAGATATAGTTGTCCATAAAGGTATCGCCCGAGCTCGGCGGCGTTTGGCCTATTGAATTGCTCCCATTATTGCGTATCCAGTAAGCTGTTGCGTTGTAGTAAGGCATAATACCTTGTGTTTCTTGCCCGTCTATCATGATAGCCCAAGTTTGATAGTACACGGTTTTGGGGCTGACGTCCGCTCTTGATGCAAGCAACCCGTCCAGATTATTGGTCGAATCCGCGTCTTTTCTGTTCGTATTAAGTGTTGCTACAATAGTATGTGTCGCTCCGTCTACAAGGTTGAGATTCGCCAAAAACTGCTTTTTGTAAATCGTCCCGTCTTCTACAAAATAGAAGTACAAAGCTTGGTCTGCTCCGATGTATTCTACATAGACAGAATTGAAAGAAGCGATATTTGCATCGGTAGAAGCAAGCATGAACCTCAAGTTTACATCTGCGGCCACCGCTGACTCTGTAAAGCGGAAGCGCAGAGAAGACTCCCCTAGCTTATTGACAGAATGCGTTGCTAAATTGGTGGAGATATGCACTTGAGCATTGCCGTCCACCGTAATGCCGTTATAGCCGCTCTGCGTATATGTTCCGTTGATAAGGTAATCGTTTTTGGTCTTATTTTCGGCGTTATACAATGCTCTGCTAACCTTGATAATCGTATCCCTTGAAATAATGGAAGCCTTGCACGCGGAAGCCGATATCAATCCGTTAATGTTGTCGGAAGATACCGAACCGTCTTCGAACACGGTACCTTGTTCAACAGTTTTGGAATATTCTAGCGAAGACCCATTATACAAAAGAACTTTGACTTTGGCGCCGCCGTAATGGCTCGAATCTTGCTTATCTACATAGAGCTGAACAGTATATTCGTTTCCGCCAAGCCAGTCTAGAGGCACCCCGCCAAACCCTGTAATAATTTCGGAATACTCTGTCGTTCCGAATGTCACATGAAGCTGTGTAATTTGGATATTGTTGACATGATTGTACTCGTAAGACAATCCGATACCATAATAACCGCTTACCGCTGAATATCCGGGAGCGCGACTCGTATTATTGCCCCAAAGCGCGACATAGGTTTTGGCATTGGTAAGCCTGTATTCTCCATCCGCTTTGCGAGCGACCTGCATTTTAAATGACAACGAAATTGAGGTGTAGTCGGGATTGCTGCCGTTCAACCGGTAAGTATGGTATTCTGCCGTTTCGTTGTCCATAAGGTCGGGATCTGTGGCGTTCGGCGTGTAGCTTCTTATCGTTGCGGGATTGGATTGTGTGATGTTATCATATAGCAAAGTTGCACTTCCCTCTACTATTTCGCTTACAGACGCCGACTCTGAAGCGTAAGTAACATAGATAGGTACTGTACGGCTGTCTACCGTGTTGGCGCCGTCACGAATTAGCATTTCAACTTTATGACTGCCTTGCGTGAATGTATGTACGCCCCCTCCAACTTCAAGCCCGTTGACATAGTACTGGTAGGTATAATCGGGGGCCTCTATGCCCTCGGGCACACCTGAGGAAGCCATAATATCGTACATGGTCAAATCCTTCCCTGTGCCTGAAGTGATATAGTAAGTCAACGGTGTGTTTTCGACAACTTTTACTTGTGTGGCAAGACGATCGTAATAGCCTTTGTACCCTGTTACCAAATGCCTTACCCAAGCTTGAGTGCCATAAAAACCGATGCTTTGCTTCGAGGATTCGTTCTCATCGAATTCGAAGTCTTCTACACTGATTGCGCTGCAAGCGTAACCGTCTATAAAGAGATAGACCATCTTATATTGCTTGTTAAAGTAAATGCGTATGTTGTGCGAATAACCGTCGAACAAGTCGATTCCGCCGCTGTTTACGGCATAAGCGTGAGACGGACTTCCCATAACAATTTGATAGGTTCCGTTTTCACCCTGGAATACCAACGAGGAAGTCCCTCCTATCACTCCGCCACCAAAATAGAGCGCGAACCCGTGCGCCGCTTGCGTAGGTACCAAACGGAGCGTGGTATCAACATAATCGTAACCCGCATTGGGCCCGTTTAGGTAGTACATTCCGCCACTTGTATACCCTGTTGTATCTCTCATAGAACGATAGTTATATCCCGAAAGCGTCGCCATATTGGAGCTTGTCACGGTATCATATTTTCTTGTCACCACAGTGCTTCCTTGCGAATCTCCAAATTGTACTTCGAAAGAAGCATCTTTACGGAGTTGATAGACAACATCTTCAACAATATCTCTATCTACAAAATCGGTAAGATGGTAAGTTCTACTAAATGTTATTTCTACCTCGTCATTTTTATTTAGGATTGTAGTTAATGAATCAGGCTCTGTGGATACGGTTGCGTTGCTTAATGCGTTTAATTCGGCGATCGTATAAGTATAATGAGTCCCGTCTTCATAAACGGCTTGTACGGCTAAATCATTGATTTCGTCGCCTTCAATTACAATAATATTCTCCTCCATAATAAAGGAATTCAACTGACCATACACATTCAAAGTTGTCGGGTCATATACAACATCGTAGTTTTCACCTGTCGTGATAAAGTTGAGCCCGTCTAATTGGATCGTCATGTCTTCACCAATTTTTGCTTCATAAACGAGGTTGTGTTTTACCATATAATTATAGAAAGGATATAAGGTTTCAACTTTGCCATCATCATCATAAGTGAGGTACCCTTCTTCGACAGTGTATCGTTCAAATATGTCCTCGGGTGTATCTGTATTACCCAGCCCCGCATCCGCTTCTTCTGCTCCGGCATAAGGCTTATTGGTAAAAGCAATATCCCAATACCCGTATTGCCCGCCTATCACATAATAGAAATATTCGTATTGGGTAGGATTAGAATTAGGCACCTCCAATTCAATTAATCTTTGGGAAATATAGGGGGTTACGTTTACGCCCGCATTGTAGCGAACAGATAGCGGTTTATCGAGATGGACATATAATTTTCGTTTGTTTACGGTCAAGTTCGCATTCGTGTCCATCACCAAAGTATAGTTTGATAAGATATCTAACGCGGTTTCGGTAAAACTGAAGTCTTGTAAAGTAAGTTGTCTGCTGTCCCAAACATTTCTTAACTTCAGTGATGTGCAATCGGGATTGGTGAACCCAAGCGTTGCTTGAGTTTCGCTGTTTTTGAACCCGCTATAGATATACAACATTTCGGGGACTTCCCCATACACCGTGTTGGGATAATGGGTCGGATCGTTTGCATCGGCAACAGAGAAGCTGAGTTCTGCTCTCAAAACAATGCTGCCAAACGGAATATGGTCGCCGTATTCGTCATAAATGCCCGTTAAATTATAATTGTTAAGTGAATCGGCTTGGGATTGGCTCCAGTCGAAATAAATAGGATAAACTCCCTCATTGGTAGCGGGTGCCGTTAGCGCGAAAGGACTTCCCAGAGGATTCAGTATCGGATCGTATCCGAAAGTAGGCATCGTGAAACTGCCGCCATCTTCCCCTAGATACATGTCATATACATAATCTCCGACAGTTTGGCTATAAGATATGGTTATATAATCGTCATACTGGAATCCGCCGAAAGACAATACCAGCTTCTCCCCATAGGTTCGGCTTACATTACCGTCGTAATCTGTATTGATAAAGATATCCGCTTTCGATATTTTTAGCAGGCCCGGAAGAATATCAAAAATGTAATTGGAAGAAGTAAAGCCCGTTGCCTCTACTTGGTATTCGCCGGCAGAAGGCTTAGAGTTCATGTCGGCAATGACATCAGGCCCGAGCAATAGCGTATCTCCTTCATAACCCAATACTTTACACGCACTGTAATTTACACTGTGTACGCTTAGAATATGTATCATAAGATACTCTAGCGAGATTTCTCCTCCCACCGTAGCCGCAGCTTCATCCAGAGGAGACAGTCCCGATACATAGGACCATTTATTAACAACCGTATTGGAAATTTTGGTGCCGTAATACACCTTGTCGTCACCGTATCCGGTATCGTCGATCTGCAGAGTCAGTGTCGCGGGGGTGATACTAAATTCCCAAGTATAATTAGTTTTGTCTTGCAATATTACATAATTGTTATCCAATAAAACACTTTCGACATAATAAATATCATATTTCCCAGCATTAAAGTTTTCGGGGTTCGCTCTGGTGAATTCGGGATCAAAGTTGGGCAGCGTCATGGGAACACGCGTTCCGTTTACCAATACTTCAGTCTCATAATCATAATAATCTTCATCGCCTAATACGGGATTGGATGTGATTGTGCCATACATTTTGGAATAAGTATTTACGCCCAAGAAAACTTCTTTCGGGTTTATCTTATATAAGAGAGTGCTATTATAATCGTATTGCTTATTATAGTCGTTTTGGAAAATTACAAAATTGTAATTGCCCGCGTTAGAGGCAAGTTCGTTGGCTCCTGTAGTAAGTACGGGGTAGAATAAAAATGCCAAATAGGTATTTTCGGCTTCAATCAAATCATAAGCGTCGTCTATCATTTCTTTGGCAAAATACAAATTGTTTTCGTTGGCGGTCAATTGGGCGCTTGCGCTGATGGCGTTTAGATAAGACCGCGCCATATTGATACTATCTATTGCCGCGCTAAGACTGCCCGGTGTTTGCATCACCCAACTATTATTATTAAGATAGTCCAGCGCTTCCAACAAAGTACTGTTGGTCTCGTTAACGCGTAAAAGCGCAAGGCTCATATCGGTAAATATAATATTATCGACTTTTTCTATATTCTTAGAGAACTTAATCACCATTTGGTTCATGACCGACTGGAAATTCGCATAATCATCGGCAACATTGGTATATCCTATAATCGTCTCTCCATCGTAAATGGGATTGGATGTAAACGAACGGATAACAGGCGTTATCCCTCTAAAGGTGCTGACATTGAGATTGGAATACTGCAGTCGTATCGGTGTACCGTCATAAACTTTGTTGTCCGTCCTGAGACTTACCGTAACATTGGCTTTCGATATCGTATACTGATACGATTTTGCCAAATAAACGCTGTGATTGGGATCCGTACTGGAAACACTGAAATTATAGACACCGACATCTCCGAGCGGGCGTCCATCATTGGTGTTTCTGGAAAAGGTGAACACAACACTGGTCTTCGCAAGTGTGGATACTTTACTGAAGTCGGTGATAACGGGTGGCTCTCCGTTATAGTTTTTCTTTAAGAAGTTATTCGAGATCGTTATTTTGGCATTTTTAGGTGTAATTTTATACTTATAGGGGTTTGCGAGCGCAACCGTATAATTGGTATTGGATGGCTGGGTCACAACAATATCGTAACTTCCAACCGTTCCGTCGGGATTGAAGATAACATTTTTTGCCGTATCAAGGCCGTGCGCTTCGCTAATGATTTTAAAAGAGAAATTTACGATATCGCTGCTGCCTTCTATTAAATTGCCTACCGTATAATCGCTCCCTCTGATAACGGCATATTGATTGGTGTACTCTCTTTCGATTGTGTTCCCGTAAGACAATATTAGGGGGTTGATTGTAACCGATAGTTC
>JAQVTZ010000100.1 GCA_028699795.1 Clostridia bacterium
GTAAGACCTTTTACTTTGTAGAACTCCAGTATCGAGGGTAGGGCGGCAAGGGTATGCGGAGTGGGATGCATGAGCACCAAGTCACCGTTTTGGATTCCGTTTGTCGCTCTTTTGTAGACCAAACTGCTATCTTTATCTCTCCAGTCTATCGTATCACGGCTCCACATAATAACAGTGTAATCCAGTTTTTCACAAGCGCGAAACATGTTTTGGCCTAACGCCCCCGAAGGCGGCGCGAACAGATTGGGCTGTACTCCCGTTACTTTATAGAGTAGCTTTCCGGTAAGCTCGATTTCCTCTTTGTTGCGTGTTTCGGATAGTTTTCCGTGATCTAAATGAAGATAGCCGTGGTTCCCCAATTCATGACCGCGATTATTTATTTCTTTAAGCAAATCGTTATTCTTGGCGGCCCAACTTCCACCAATAAAAAAAGTGGTCTTTACCCCGTAATTGTCTAAAATGTCTAAAATCGGCACAATATATTCGGTACCCCAATAGACATTGAACATCAGCGTGACTCTGGGAAGTTCGGGGTTTCCTTGATAGATTGCCTTATTGCCCACGGCTGCGGGGATGGCTCCGTTGCTTAAAAAAGTTCCCGTAAGAAGCAGCGCGATTACGGCAATAATCACGATGTTGGCAATAATGTTAATAAATACTTTGTCTTTTCTTTGCATAGTATCATTTTATTTTGCAGGTTGCACATCTATGACGGGGTTGCGATTTCTTTTGTTCCAATGTAAATATCCCTTGTAAAAAGACACAAACTAGTTTATAATTTATGTAGGAGTTTAGCGGCTTCTCATAAGCAAAATCTTTGCGTATCGGGATGTATTTATGAAGAAAATCAAGACTTGTCCTAGCGGACTCAGGGTAATTGTTCATCCGATGAAATCCACACGCGTGGTAGCATCGGGCGTATTTGTCGGGGTAGGCAGCGCCTACGAAACCAAAGAACTAAGCGGGATATCGCATTTTATAGAGCATATGCTCTTTAAAGGCACCTCCAACCGTTCGGCCTTTACGATTGCCAACGATATGGAGAGCATCGGCGCCCAGATAAACGCCTTCACCTCTCGTGATTGCACGGCGTACTATACGATTTCGACAGACGAACATGTAGAAAAAAGCTTCGAAATTTTAAGCGATATCTTTTTCAATTCCTTATTTTCGGAAGAGAACATGAAAAACGAAAAGGGCGTTGTAATAGAAGAAATCAACATGTGCAACGACGACCCTACCGATATATGTCACGACCAACTCAATTTGGCGCATTTTGGTTTTACGGGACTGGGCAGACCGATACTCGGCACGATAGATAATGTAAAAAGCTTTACCCCCGAAAAATTAAGAGAGCATATGGGCAAATATTATTGTTCGGACAATGTTGTCATCTCTGTTGCGGGCAATATTGATGCGCAAAAGGTGCAAGAGTATATCGATAAGTATTTCGACAGTCAATTCGATTGCAGAGTTTCACAAAAAAGATATCTCTCTCCCAAAAAGTTTAACCACAGATTCCTTAAAACAGTGAAGCCCAACGAACAAGTGAATATCGCATTCGGATTTCCTTCTTACAAACTGGCGGACTCCCGTATCCCTTCGCTTTATCTTATGGGCAACATTCTCGGCGGCGGGATGTCTAGCAGACTGTTCCAAAAACTTCGTGAAGAAAACGGGCTTGTCTATGATGTTTATGCCACCGACAACGAGTATACCAAAACAGGCATGTTTATGATATACCTTGCGGCAAAGCCCGAATCCGCCGAAAGAGCTATTAGAGGGGTCAAAGAAGTTTTGTTAGACATCAAAAAGAACGGTATTACCCCCGAAGAACTTCAAAAAGGGAAAGAACAACTCAAAAGTTCGCTTGTTTTCGGCGCCGAAAAAGCGGTTTCAATTATGCGTTCCAATGGTATGCGTGTGCTGATTTCCAACCGTGTCTTCGACATCAATAAAAAACTCAAACAAATAGACGATATCACCATGGAAAGTGTAAAAGGCGTTATCGAAGATGTACTGAATTTCGATAACGCAAGTTGCAGTTATGTCGGCAAAGAAACGGAATTCGATCCGCTGTTATATCTAAGAACAAACGCATAAAATCAGTTTGTCCTTAAAACTAGAAACTTTGGAGGAACAGATGGAAGAAAAATTAGATATGTTGCAAGTGGTTTTTGACTTGCAAAAGAAATTTGACACCGAAATTGTGCAAAAACGCAATTTAGAAGGTATTGCGCCCGATGTCTGGATTCAAAAAGAGGTGCTTGCCATGCTGTCCGAGCTTGCCGAGCTTCTCGACGAAGTCAACTTTAAATGGTGGAAGAACCCCAAAGAAATCAATTACGATAATATTAAGGGAGAACTAATCGATATTTTGCACTTCTTCGCGAGCATGTGCCTCAAAATAGGCATGGATGCTCCCGAGGTGTACGAGCGTTACATACAAAAAAATAAAGAAAATTTTTTGCGCCAATACGGACAATCCGCAAAGACGGGCTACGAGCTCGATAAATTATCGAGGTAGGTCGTATGGCCGCTTCTAAACGAAAAAATAAAAAACAGATTACTCAAAACACGGCCTTTATATTATTGGCAATCGTGGCTGTTCTTGTATTGCTAATGTCGATTGAAGCGACAAGAAGCTTTATGATAGCTTTGTTCGGGTGGGCTGTTTGCGCGTATATCCCCGCTTTGTTTTTGCCGGGGGTGTTCTTGCTTCTAGGCCGCAAACCGAGAGCGGGCAAAACAAAAGTGTTTATTTACGGTTTATGTTTTGCAAGCGCGGTATGCACTTTACATATTTTACTTGCAAAATCCTTGATTCAAAGTGAAAGGAATTACATATTGGCTCCTTTTGGCGGTTATGCGACGGTGGGCGGCGCGTTGGCGTCGGTACTTACATCGCCTTTTGTGTTGGTGACCAAAGATTTCGGCCTGTCGCTTGCGCTTTCGTTTCTTTTGACAGCCGCTTTTATTTTTATGGCGATTTATCCTTATATTCTTAAAATGAAAGACGGCAAACCACGCAAAAAATCGTCCAAAACCTCGCCCCGCGCCAAAATAGATACCAATCCGATCCCCAAAGAAAGCGCACTCTATATATCCCGTATCGAAGATACGCCCGCCAAACCCGAAGAAAGCGCGTCCAACAAGATTTTTGAGCCGCGTGAACCGTACGAGCAGGACGCTTCGGTTTTATTCAGTTCTTTGTTAAGCCCTGAGGAAGCCCACAACAAGAAAGCCCGTGACAGTTCGCGAATCTTATTCAATAACGAAGACCCAAAAAAAGAAGAAAAGCCCAAGCTAAAAGTGCTGGATTATCCCGGCAAAAATTATTTTTCGAATAAGGCGTATCATGCCGAAAACGAAACAATACAAAAAACTTTCGGCCAATACGACGCGCAAGCCGATTATCGTATGCGCTACGGGAAGCAAGAAGAAAAACCGCAGGGCAGAACATTAAACGGTTATCCCGAAGCATTCGACTCTGTTGCAGAGCCTGTTTCGCCCAGATTGTCTAAAGATGCCGAGGTTGCGGCGAAACCGCAAACGCCGCCTCCACCCCCGAAACCCAAAAAAGTCATTACCAATCCCAAAGAATATATTATTACGCCGCTCCGTCCAGAAGAATATCTCCAAATGGTGTCCGAGGATACGCAAGGCTACCAAATTCCCCATACCGAAACGCCTGTCTCAAATAATTCTTATGATTCGGAGACAATCAATCGTTATGAGTCGCAAGAAAAGGTGTATCCCGAAGCAGAGAGCCGCTCTTCCGCCGCGTGTGTTGCGGCTACAACACCCGTCGCGCCCAACTTTTTCGGAAGCGATTTAAAGCCGAAGCCGCTCACGCCGCCTGCAGAGAGCGTCGCTTATCCGTCGCAAGACGATGTCGAACCATCGCGGCCTCTCCAAGAGAAGACGGAAGAAATCCCTTTACGCCATTCAGAGAGAAGCAGTTTTTCCGTAAAGTCGGAGAGAAGCGGTTTTGCCGTCAAAGCCGAAACGATGGTGCCTCCGCCCGTTTCTGCGCGGCCCGAAAAGCCGATACAACAGACGCTTTTTGGAGATAATCGTCAAGTCGTCAAGCCGTTTTACAGACCCAAAAAATATATTGTTCCGCCGTTAGATTTGTTGCGGCAGTATCCCGCGAACGGCAGCGAATTCCCCGAAGATTATGCTATTTATAAGGCAAAAATCGAAGAGACAATGGAGGAGTTCAATATTCCCGCTATGGTTACCGATGCGAAGAGAGGCCCCACTTTTACAAGATACGAGTTAAAGCTCGGCCCCGGATGCAACATCAAAAAGATTGCTACGCTTCAAGAAAATCTTACAATGCGTCTCGAAGTACAATCGATACGGATATTGACTCCCATTACGGGCAAAAACGCATTCGGCATCGAAATTCCCAACAAAATGCGCGATGTCGTAGGGTTAAGGAGCATTCTTGCTTCCCAAAAGTTTATGACAACGGATAAGGGAATCCAGTTTGCGATGGGCAAGACTTTAGAGGGTGAGCCTTATGTCGCAAACCTTGCGGCGATGCCGCATCTGTTGGTTGCGGGCGCGACAGGCACGGGCAAAAGCGTGTTTATCAATCAGGTCATTATTAGTATTCTTTACAAATATTCGCCCGAAGATGTCCGGCTCATTTTAATTGACCCCAAAAAAGTCGAGCTCAGCATCTACCAAAATTTGCCCAATTTGCTTATTCGGGAAACCGTAAAGGAAGCGGCGCATGCAACCAATTTGCTTAATTGGCTGACCAAAGAAATGGATGACAGATTCAGCTTTTTAGAAAAGCACGGCGCCGTAGATATCGACCACTACAATAACGATATCCGTGACAAGAATACCGAGCCCAAAATATTCCGCATCGTGCTTGTGGTAGACGAAATGGCGGACTTGATGATGAAAGGACGGGGACAGGTGGAGGAGCCTATCGTGCGTATCGCCCAACTCGGCAGAGCGTGCGGAATCCATCTGATTCTCGCCACGCAGCGACCTACGGTCAATGTCATAACGGGGCTTATTAAAGGGAACATTCTTGCCCGTGTCGCTTTCTCTGTTAAAACGGCGATGGACAGCCGTATTATATTGGATGAAGTAGGCGCCGAGTCGCTTTTAGGCAAAGGGGATCTAATCTATTCATTTAAAGATATCAGCTTGCGTATGCAGGGGAGTTTGATAGAGCCCGAAGATATTCGCAAGGTTTGCAATTATATCAAGGTCAACAACGAAGCCGAATTTGATGAACAGCTTGCCGACCAAATTAAATCGGAACCCCGTCAACAGACGGAATTTAGTCAAGACAAGCCTTCTGTGGCGGCAAACGATAAAGAGCAGGACTTCGAAAAACTTTTGCGCAAAATCCTGCGTACCTTTGTGTTGGAACGCCGAGCGTCGGTGTCTATGGCGCAGGCGAAACACAGCGTAGGATATATTAAGGCAAAAAAATTGATTGACGCCATGACAGAGAGAGGGTTTATCAGCGCGGAGGACGGCTCAAAACCGCGCGAAGTGCTTATTACCCCCGAAGAATACGAAGAACTGTTCGACGACGAAAATGCGGAAGGATAACATGAAAAAAATAGGGATGGTTTCTCTCGGTTGCGACAAAAACCGCGTGGATAGCGAAAAAGTATTGTATACCCTGCAACAGGCAGGTTATAAGGTGGTTTCCAACGGCGCGGACGCAGATATCATTATCATTAACACATGCGCTTTTATTGATGCGGCAAAAAAAGTGAGTATCGATACCATACTGGAATACGCCGACCTTAAAGAAAAAGAGAACAAAAAACTGGTGGTAATAGGCTGTCTTGCCCAACGCTACGCAACCGAGCTTGCAGAACAGCTGCCCGAGGTAGATTTGTTTGTCGGTATCGACAGCTATCGAAATATCGCCGAGATTCTAGAGGATAAGTTCGGCAGAGTGGTTATGATGCCCGAGCCGTCTTTTTGCGAGAAAGGCAGAATTCTGACAACGCCCGCCCATTATGCGTATCTCAAAATAGCGGATGGTTGTAACAATTTTTGCTCGTATTGCGCAATTCCGTTTATCCGCGGAAGATACCGTTCTTACCCTGTCGAAGCGCTTCTGGAGGAGGCTTGGGGACTTGCCGACCAAGGTGTGAAAGAGTTAATCGTGGTTGCGCAGGACACCACACGCTACGGAAAAGATTTATACGGTGATTATCGACTCAAAACACTGTTACGCAAACTTATCGAATTGCCCTTTACCAAAATTCGACTGCTGTACGCGTATCCCGAACTTATCGATGACGAACTGATAGAACTGATAAGCACAGAAGAAAAAATGGCCAAATATCTCGATATCCCGTTGCAGCACATAGACGATAATGTGCTCAAACGGATGAACAGACGCTCCCGAAGCGGCGAAATTTACGCGCTTTTGGATAAAATAAAAAGCCGCGCCCCCGAGATTGCGTTGCGCTCGAGCTTTATCGTCGGGTTTCCGCAAGAGAGCGAAGAAGAGTTTGACAAACTTAAGAGTTTTATCGCGCAAAATTACATAGATTATGCCGGCTTTTTTCCTTATTCTCGCGAAGAAAACACGGTGGCGGCGGAGATGAAAGGGCAAATTCTTGCAAGAATTAAAAAAGCAAGAGAAAAAGAGCTTTCCAAACTGCAAAGTATCAATATCGTGAATACGCACAAAAAATATTTGGGAAGAACCATGAAAGTAATCTATGAAGGTATCGATTATACCAAAAGCTGTTTCGTGGGCCGCAACGAATATAACGCGCCCGAAATCGATACAAAAGTCTATTTTACTTCGAAAATTCCCTTGGCGATAGGGGAATATTACAATGTAAAGATAACGGAAACGGGGTTCCACTTAAAAGGCGAAACAGTGGAGTAAATTACAAAT
>JAQVTZ010000101.1 GCA_028699795.1 Clostridia bacterium
CAAAATATCTTCGTGAAATTGTGTTCTACTTTTTATTTCGTATTACCACTCGTTTTCTATTTAAAGATATTTTTCTAATTCATTAGATCTATTTAAAAGTTATGCAGTTGTCAAGGTGCCGTTTGCCGCATCTGCGGGTTTGTCACGCGGAGTGACTTGGTAGGCTGAAGTGGGCTCGAACCACCGACCTCGCGCTTATCAGGCGCGTGCTCTAACCTGCTGAGCTACCAGCCTATGATTGGTGGAGATAAGCGGGCTCGAACCGCTGACCCCCTGCTTGCAAAGCAGGTGCTCTACCAGCTGAGCTATACCCCCGAGTCCGCGACGCTAAGGGCCATCTTTTACGATAGCTTGATTATGATACCATTCCGCCGTAGTATTGTCAATTGTTTACGCCTACTTTTTTGCTAATTTTTTGAAATTAAACAAGCCGCCGCTTTTTCGAAGTTAGCATGTGTTCTTTGTATATAATATATAAAATAGATAATATTATCCTTATTATATCTACATTATTCTTTCCGTACGGATAATATTTCTAGCCTGTCTATTTGCATCCCGTCAAGAGTTTTGAGAGTAACAAAACTACTTTCTATTGTAAGATAGCTTTTTGGGGTGCCGTTTTTGGGAAGAGACACCGAGCCGGGGTTGCCCACGATGCCGCCGTCTTCTCGCCGCTCTAAAAACCCCGTATGGATATGCCCGAACAAAAACACCTCACCACAATCGGGCGGGTAAGCATGGTTATCATAAAGGTGCCCGTGCGTTATCGTGAGCGTCTTGCCCTCCCCGATATCCAGATTGGCGTACCCTTGATGAAACTTGAACTCCGACACCATCTCGTCTACCTCGCTGTCGCAATTGCCTTTGATGACAAAAAGCTTATCTTTATAATGATTCAAAAGATTCGCAAGCGCCATGGGGTCGTACCCCTCGGTAAGCGGATTGCGCGGGCCATGGTAGTATAAATCGCCCAACAAAACAAGCTTATCCGCTTTCTCTTTTTCAAACCGCTCCAAAAGCAGTTTCCCGTTTTCCAATGAACCATGTAAATCTGATGCGACAAGTATTTTCATATTTTACCTTAAAGTTTTCCAGTTTTTCTTTCTTATTATACTATAACCTGTTATTGTAATCAAGTTAAGGTATCGCTATCGCTCTAAAATGATATATAACGCGATATCCATATTTGTAATTTGTACATTGTAATTTGGGTACCTCTATTTAGCCCCTCGCTTGGCATTTTAGGTTTGTAGCATCTTATATTGCAAACCCAAAATGCAAACGCTATTCGGTAATTTCGGCGCCTTTTCGGCATAAAACCGCCTAATTTCCTCGATAATAGCGCTGCTATTACCTTCGTCAAAACGGCGTTTTTCTACTCGAAAATCCATCCGAAATTCCTCGAAGGTGCTAAATAGAGGTTCCCAATTTGTAATTTTTATTTATCCATAACTCCACCCTCCACCCTCCACCCTCCACCCTCCAAACCCCACACTCACTCGCTACGGTGCAATTACTATATTTAGACGAATCTTTTACTCTAGTTTAGCTATGGGGCAAGTCGTTTTGTTTGCTTTATTAGAGGGCTTTGTGCTATCGTTGTAATGTAACAACAATGCTTTATTTTCGCTTTACCGTATTTTTTAAGGAGCCAATCGAATGGAAAAAACAGTACAGCTCTACGAGGGCAAAGCCAAAAAAGTTTTTGCAACCACCGACCCCGATGTCGTGATGGTGCAGTACAAAGACGACGCTACCGCGTTTAACGGCCTCAAAAAGGGTCAGATTGCGGGCAAAGGAATCGTCAATAACCGTTGTTCGAATATGCTTTTCCGCATGCTCGAGACCAAAGGTATTCCTACCCACTATATCGAAGAAATTTCACCTACCGAAACTTTTGTAAAAAAGGTGCAGATTGTACTTCTCGAGGTCATTGTACGCAATGTTGCAGCGGGTAGTCTTTCCAAGCGTCTTGGCATTCCCGAAGGAACGGTGTTGCCTCAGGTCGTATTGGAATTTTCTTATAAAGACGACGCGTTGGGCGATCCGATGATTAACGATTATCACGCGCTTGCGATGGGGCTTGCCACGCCCGAAGAGATTGCCAAAATCAAAGAAATGGCTTTTAAAGTCAATGGCATCTTAATTGATTTCTTCAAAAAGCTGAATATCGACCTTATCGATTTTAAGTTGGAATTCGGTAGATACAAGGGCGACATTATTCTTGCGGATGAGATTTCGCCGGATACCTGCAGATTTTGGGACTCGACAACCAAAGAAAAGCTGGACAAAGACCGTTTTCGCCGTGATATGGGCGGCGTAGAAAATGCCTACCAAGAAGTGATGTCCAGACTGTCGGACAAATTGGGGAAATAAACAGTTAGGAAACAAGTGTTATGGGAAAACCACAACGCTTTTTTCTTTTCAGTAATGATACGGAGTTCTCTTATGAAAGATACTATCATCGTGACGGAAAAAGAGTTTGGAATACATGAAGAATGCGGTATTTTCGGCGTATCCTCTCTGACGAAACAAAACCTTGCCCAAGACATTTATTACGGGCTTTTCGCACTGCAGCATCGCGGGCAAGAGAGCGCGGGCATCGCCGTGTCCTACGAAAAAAACAGGATTGCCTATTATAAGAATATGGGACTTGTCAACGATGTGTTCGGTACGGAAGAGCTTGCCTTGTTGCCCGCAAGCCAAACGGGAATCGGACATGTGCGTTACAGCACGACAGGCAGCAGCAATGTTGTTAACGCCCAGCCCGTGGTATTTTACGGCAGGTACGGCCGCTTGGCGCTAGCCCACAACGGCAATATCGTCAATGCCGATATCATTCGCGAAAGGATGATTAAGGCGGGACACATCTTCCAAAGTTCAATCGATTCCGAAGTTTTGGCGGCGCTTGTCAATCACTATGCGACAGATTCGTTATTGCAAGGCATTACGAAAGCCTGCGAAGATATTTTGGGGGCTTACGCCTTTGTCATTATGTCGGAAGGCACTCTTTATGCGGTACGCGATACCCGTGGCATGAAACCGCTCGTAATGGGCGAAAAGGACGGAATGATTTTGTTTGCAAGCGAATCTTGCGCAATCGACGCCGTAGACGCCCGCGTCATCCGCGATGTGGCGCCCGGCGAAATTGTCAAAGTGAATCCCGACGGTACCACGGAAAGCGTGTTTTTGTCCAATGTTCAAAAGAAATCTTGTATTTTTGAATATGTTTACCTTGCGAGAAGTGACTCCGTCATAGACAATGTCAGCGTGTATGAAGCCCGTTACCAATGTGGTAAACTACTTGCGGAGCTCCACAAAATAGACGCCGATATCGTCGCGGGCGTGCCAGACAGCGCCATTGTATGCGCCCGCGGATACAGCGAAACCAGCGGTATCCCCTATGTGGATGCCTTATCCAAAAACAGGTATGTGGGACGCTCTTTTATCCAACCCAGCCAGTCGATGCGCGAAAGCAGTGTAAAAATTAAGCTGAACGCCTTCCGTTCCAACATCAAAGGGAAGAGGTTGATTTTAATAGATGATTCGATTGTGCGCGGCACAACCAGTAAAAAGATTATCAAGCTCTTGCGCCAAAATGGTGTGAAAGAAGTGCATATGCTTGTTGCCTCGCCCATCGTCAAGTTCCCTTGTTATTTCGGTGTGGATATGCAAACAAAAGAACAGCTAATTGGCGGATTCCAAAACGAAGAAGCGATTTGCGCCGAAATCGGCGCGGACAGCCTGCATTATATTCCGCTCGAATTGCTGAAGAGCGCGTGCGGATGTAAAAACGATGATTATTGTGTTGCCTGTTTCGATGGCAATTATCCGTACGAACTAGACGAAATCCATTGTGGGAATCACATCTTAGAGAATTGACTTTTTATTGAATATATCAACAAAAGGCGCCTGAACAGGCGCCTTTTTTGCAATGATTTATTATATATTTTATGGCAAACAGTAATAGAACTTGAACACGGTCGACCCGTCACCCAAGATGTACCCTTCGGTATAATTGAAAATGTTGGAATTGTCAAAGTCGTACCCCGTAAAGGTTTTGGGAGAGATTGCTCTATAAGCGTCTGTTGTACCTTGCAATATCTCGGTTTCATTGTTATCCCGCACAAATACTCCTTGGCTGTCCTCGAAATAATACTCTATTTTGTATTCAGTGTCCGTCCTTACGCTCCATTTCGCATAGAGGGTCAAGCCGTCTAACGGCATCGTATCGAACACATAGGGTACGCTGTCGTCACTAAAATTTTCGTACCAGTATTCGAAATCATAACCCGGCCTTACGGTGACGGGAATTTGTAGGGCGGAAATATCCGACTCGTACGAGGCAACCATCGTTTCGATGGAAGAACCGCCGTTTGTGATAAATTCTAGGGGGTACTCATTGGCGACCCATC
Source organism: Clostridia bacterium (assembly GCA_028699795.1). GTDB lineage: Bacteria > Bacillota > Clostridia > Christensenellales > DTU072 > Firm-09. The sequence goes on from JAQVTZ010000101.1 coordinate 4,416, forward strand.
CCGCGTAAAGAACAAGATTGGAGGCGGGCATCGGTGTCCCCGTGACAACTTCGTTTGTGAAAGTTTGTTCGGTATACCAACCGGTAAAGGTATAACCGGTTCTTGTTCCTGTTAAGTCATGAAGTGTAAGCGGACTGTTATAAACCACTTGCGAATCTGTTGTTTGATCTGCCCAAGCGTTTATTGTTCTTAAACTGTATTGATTGATACTCCATTTTGCATAGATTGTAATGTTTTCAGCGGGCATCAGGGATAAATTTACAGATTGGGTGCAGGCCTCATCGTAATACCAGTTTACAAAACTATAGCCTGTCCGTTGCGGTGAGGGAATACTGAAATTTGCATCATAATATAGGCTGTAGTTTGCAGCGGGCGTAGCTTCGTAATTGGGATACGCCGTCACGGTGTAGCTGTTGATACTCCATAGCGCATACATTTTTATGTCGCAAGAAACCGTCTCGCCTTGTTCGACTTTGAGACTGCCGTTTTCATCATAATACCAACCCATGAAAGAATATCCGGTGCGCGTGAGCGTGGGCAAACTGATTTGTTCATCTGCCGCAAGTGTCGCTTGCGCATATTGCTCGTCTAAATTGATATATTCTACCTTAAAGTATCCTTCTGCATTGGTTGGATACAAGCTGTCTCTCGTATATTTAACAAGAAAAACGAGTAAAGCAGCTGCGATTAAGCTTATGATGACGGTAACGACCGTGACAATAAAGCGTCTTTCGGCTGAATTGTGCATCTTTGACGCCTCCTATATTATATGGGATTGTTTTGTTTTGCGTATCACGGCAAACCAGGATATCAATAGTACCGTAAGAGCAATCGCGCCCAACACGCCTAACACCATAAAGGTCATTTTATAATTTGCAGACTCGATAATCCGTGGGGATAAATCTTTATCGCCTAACAGAGCGAATTCTCCCAACTCTTCCATTGTAAAGGTAATAGTGCCGTTGTTAACCGCAACGGTTTCATAAACATAACCGCCGTTTTCGTAAAACATTACGGTGGCCTCGTCGAGATTTTCATGCGTCGAAGGAAGTTGGAAAGTAATGGTCGCTCTACCGGTATTATCCACGGGAATATTGTTTTCCATTAGCTTTGCTTCGTAAACATAGCTCACGATTTTATCGCGGAAAACGGGAGCATACCGTGTTACCGCATTTTCTTGGTGTTCGGCTAACCGATTGACAAACCCTGCGTTGGGATTGGCCCCGTTTGCAAGGCTTACTGTTGTTTCTTGACCACCAATGCTGTTGCTGAAACTTGTTTCAAGTATGACAATCATAATCTCTACGGGCTCGGCAGACAGATAATTGGCGTTTTCTTCGGTTGTCAACAGAATGGTGAAGATTCCGACATTGCTGCCGAACGAGTTGTGCGTGGGCAAAAGCGTATTGCCGCTCACAAGATAATATTGTACCGGTTCACCGTTACTCGCCGCAGCCTCGATAGAGTAATTTTTGTGCTCGTCATAGGGATACTCAAACTTTGTTGCCGCAACACTGACGGTGGGACGAGCTTTGGAAATCACATAGATACGCGAAGTATAGGCGGGTAAAATGTAATTGGGATTGTTGACTCCCGTCACCTCTACGGTATAGGTGCCTGCATTGGTATAGCTTGCGCCCTCGTAGGTTAACAGGACTTCGTCCCCGACCACTAAGTTGCCCGGCACCGCCGTTACGATATGTTGATTTCCGTTGTAAACAAGGTTGGTACATCCTTCAAAAGTGAGTGTCAGCGTTCTGGGGGTGACCGTGTAGAGCAGCGTGCTCCCTCCGAAATCATAATTGTCGCAATCTTCGCCCGTGATGCCCGTAACGGTTAGTTCGTAATTGCCCGCATCATCTTCTACGCTTATATAGTAAGAAGCAGCACGGATAACATTCTTAACCAAACCATTTTTGGTAAGCGTCAGCGCGGCGGGATTGTATCTGACATCGTCCCCCGCGACAAGATTGGTCGCTTGGATAAAGATATTAAAGTTAGAATGTTTATACTCTCTGGGTTCGCCGTCATTGTCATACCCCGAAAATTCTAGTTCTACCGACCTTTTGACTATCGTGTAAGTTCCTTGGTAAAACGATACCGTATAGTTTGGATTGCCCGCAACTCCGGTGACGGGATAACTGCCTACATCGATGCCGCTTGTTTGGAGCACGATATCGAGAGTATCTTCCGCATAGACAGAGGCGGGGTTTTGTACACTGCCGTAAAGAGTGGGCGCGGGATCTCCGTATACGCTGTAAACATCCGCGATGATATAATCCACTTCTGCGGGGGATATCGTAAAGCTTTCCTCCGATCCCTCTTGAGGAAGAACATAATTTGCTTTCTTTTCACCTGCAATTTCGGTAACGGTAATTTGATA
>JAQVTZ010000102.1 GCA_028699795.1 Clostridia bacterium
CTCCCACATTGATTTCGGCGCTTTTGGGACCGATGATACGGCACAAGGCTTCGAACCCTACTATTTTATTCTCAGAAAGGGAATATTGCGGTTGGAAGTACGCTTCGATTTCGCCGTTGTCTATCATCATTTTTACAACGCCGTCTGCGCGGAAGTTGGTTCTTGAAACCGAAAAACTGGTCGGATACAAAACATAATGGTTTTGTTTGACCGAATTGATGGCATACTCCAAGGCTCTTTGGGCATTACTCAATAAACTGTTGGCTGTAATATTGGCATCTCTGGAATTAAGAACAATAACCCCCAGTTTGGCATCCAACTGTATATTGTTTTCGTTAAGCCGCACAGGTTGGCGAAGTCTTTCCATAATTGCGGGTAGTTTATTGATAAGCGTGTTCGCGCTGTCGTTGGTGTTGAATAAAAGGAAGTCACCGTTTTTTAATACAAACAATTCGCCCATGCCCGCAAACTCTCTTTTTAGACTGCCCGCATAAAGCATCAGCAATTGTTTATAGAGATGTTCGCCCAACATGATTTTGAGCATAGAAAGGTTGGATAGCCTCATGAGCGCAAGGGCGCCCTTAATACCTTTGCCTTTTGCAATGAGATTGGATACTTGATTGATAAAAACCCATTCCATGCCGAGGTCGGTAACATTGTCATATTTGTCCGTATGCGACAGGGAACGGTAAGTGGAAATTTCGGCCGTTAGATCGGCGCCCACCAATCTGAAAATCTTGGCAAACCGTATCACATTCATCAATAGATAATGTTTGTCACCGTCTTTATCCTCTAGATCCAGCACAACGGGCTTTCCGAGAGCAAGAGTATGCGAAAGGTTTTTACCTGCCGAGACAATACAATCGCTGATAGTATGATAATCAAATTTCTCGCCGAAAAGATTGTTTTTCCATAGTATTTTGCCTGCGGAACTCACTTTAATCGCATAATTGGAATTACGAATATTAAAAAACTGAAAACCGCCTTCGTCTTTCATCAGTATCAGCAAAAGTAAGACAAAGGCCGCCGAAAAAATTGCGACATAAGTGATATCTTCGATGAGAAAATGGGTTGTTTGGATGCCAATAAAAGAATTTAACTCCGACGGGGATTTGGTAACAACCAGCCTTAGAGCGCTGTAAGTTTGGTCGCGCTCGGATATTGAAACAATAAACTTGTCGCGTCCGATTTTGGCCATATCGGCATACGCGTCATTGGAAAGCAATCGGCTTTTGGTGTCCGCTTCGATAACAGCATGGAAATCCTGCGATAAACGGGCGTCTATATCGGAACAGCTGAAAGTGACATCGCTTGTCAGCAATCTTATACTTTCGAACCCATAATCCCTTACTTCGCTAAAAACGCGTTTCATATCGAGAATTGCCATAACATATATGCCATCTTCATTTTTGATAGAAAAATAAACGGAGTCATTGCGAATCTCTTCGTCTGTAAAAATATCGCGAAGCGTTGTGATATCACGATAGAACCCGTCTTGGGACGATTCTACCTTTGGGATAATATCGCTTAGAAATTGCGTATTTACAACAAGATTAAGCACAGGTTCTTTGGACGCAAAAACCGCTTGCGCATCGGAGGTGATAAAAACAAACCCAGTAACATCTCGGTAGAACGGTTCGGGGATGGAGTTGGGATCTGCGCCAGACTCTCTAAGAGCGTTGTCCGCCCTTGCAAAAACTTCGTAAATATCTTGCTTTAAATACTCTGTGGAAAATGCGATGTCGCGATAGTAATCACTTTTAATTTGGTTGGTCTGAAGAAAACCGAAAAGCATGGACACAAAGACGCACACCAACAATACGATTGCAAGTACGATGGAGGTCTTGAACGATAATCTTTTTCTCCTTATATTCAACATATATATCCTATATAATTACTAATACACTAATTATAAGTAAATTTATATGTAATGTCAACATATAACGAGAGAGAACAAAGCTCCTTATTGTGATTGTTTGACAAATCGGATACATTTTAACTCAAACTTGTTAAAAGACAGTGTTTCAGCGGTTATTTCTTCTAAAGGCGATTCCAAAATATCCGTAAAACAGGAAGGCTTAAGACCTCTTAATGACAGCTTTGCAGTCTGCGGCGTCTCGGCGCAATTATAAACCCTTACGATAACGCCGTTTCCATCATCTGCGGGCTTGACCGTTTCCACAATGATGTTTGGATTGTCGCTATTATAATTTTGTCTTTCTTCTGCTTCTTTAATTCCGTTCATGACAACTGCAAGGGGACTGTTAAACAAGTACGCTTCTTTATATGTTTGGTAACTTAGGGCTCCCTTATGCGTTAATACGGCATACCTAAAGTGACTATGACCATGGTCTACATGGGAGCCGGGACCACCCATGGGACAGCGCAGCATATTCATATCTATCACACCGTGTTTACAGCGATAGCCATATTTGCCATTGTTAATTACAGACAATCCGCAATCTTTTTGAGACATATCTGCAAACTTTTGCCCCGATACCTCGAACTGCGCTTTTTCGATGTCGTCCCGCTCTGTTGTTTTGCGCGCAATGTGTCCGAACTGTACATTAAACTTACATTCTTCCGTTTTTATATTAAGCGGAAAAGCCACTCTCAACATGCTTGCTTTCGCAAAGGTATCGATATCCGTATCGAAAGTAATGAGCGGAGAGCCGTCCAGTATGTTGATTTCTTGTTTAATGACGGTATTCCCTATCGAATACCGGACGATTGCGAACGCCTTGGCGCCGTCGGTGTCCGTCTTGAAACTGTCGCAAGAGGCGTGGCGCTTCAGTATACGGTAATTGCGCGGCCTGATATCCCAACAATCGCCGAAATCCTTGTACATCGTAAATAAACTGAACCTTTTGCCCTTGGGCACAAACTCTTTGTCTAGTGTTTTATCGTAAACGGATACAATAAAACCTTCTTTAAATGTCACCTTTATTTTGTCGTTTTCGATGGCATTTTCGGTTGCTTTCGCCGCAAAAGTTTCTATTTCTTTATTGGGGTTAATACCCGTACAGCCCATCGCAGGCACTTGAATACGGTACCAAATATCATTGATTTTTAGTGGTCTGTCGTAGGCAAACGAGTTAAAGTTCGCGACGCCTTGGCCCCTCACCAATTTATTAAGAAGAATATCGATTGCGCCCGTAAGTTTTAAAAGAATTGCGGCATACCTTTCTCGAGTTTCCCGATATACCCTGTCGATGGAAGAACCGGGTAAGATATCATGAAACTGATAAAGCAGCACCTCTTTCCAAATTTCGTCTAATTGGTCACGGCTTATAGGAAGGTCTATCCCCCGTTCTATCGCGTTCGCCATAAGCATTTCGTAATCACGCAAGCGAAATTCACACCTTCTGTTCATTTTTTTGTTATGGGCTTGCGTGGTATAGGTGCCCTGATGTTTTTCGAGATACAACTCGCCTTTATATAAAGGGAAACGGTCTGCCGAAGCAAAAGTCTTGTCGAAATAGGTTTGGGCAAAACCGTATTTGTATTTTGGCATTCCCTTTAGGTTTTGCAGTCTGTCTGCCCGTTCAATATGCTCGAAACCGGGTCCTCCGCCCCCGTCACCTATACCAAAAAGGGATATCGCATGACTGCTTATTTTGCGTTCGGCATAGTTTTGCTCTCCCGACACTAAGAAATCTCCTCGCGCAGGCGCATTATAGGTGTTTTCGGGCAACATATGCGCGAATACGGTAGAGCCGTCCAGCCCTTCCCATCGAAAGGTATGGTAAGGGAACTTATTTACCGTGTTCCAACTCATTTTTTGCGTTAAGAAGTACGGCACATTCGCAAGTTTCATCACTTGCGGAATGCAAGCGGAATATCCGAAGCTGTCGGGCAACCATAGAATTTTCATGTACTCGTGAAACTCCGCAAGAAAATACTTCAACCCGTAATAAAACTGTCTTACCAAACTTTCGCCGCCAATAAGGTTGGTATCCATTTCGACCCATGTCGCGCCTTGTACTTCCCATCTTCCTTGTGTATATGCGTCTTTTACTTTTTGGTAGATATCGGGATACTCCGTTTTTATCCAATCGTAAAGCTGTGCCTGAGACGCGCCGAAAAGATAGTTTGGATAACGCGAAATATTCATCAATTGATTCGTAAAGGTTCTTGCACCCTTGCGTTTGGTTTCCCTAATTGGCCAAAGCCATCCCAAATCCAAATGCGCATGTCCAATCGCGCTATACTCGAAACCCTCTTTTGTATTGGGCTTATCGAGATAGGGTTTTAGCTTTTTGCGGAGGTCGGCAGCATTACTTTCGGTAATATTGGAACACTGGTTAATCACCATTTCTAATTCGCTGCCAAGACTTTTGATATACTCATCATCCGCATTAAAATCGAATACGGACAACAAAACTTCAAGGTCATAGGCAAGCGCTCTTATTTCGGGATTGACCAATGCGATATCCATTTGGACAATTTCGGAATTATTTTTTAAATTGCCGAACAAATCGTTTGCCCCGCAATCAATAAAAAACTCGGCCCTGCCGTCTTTGGAAAGGTTATCATCGATAACAACTTTTTTTACGGGCAGTCCGAGTCTGTAATCGAAGGCGCTTGCAAAAGAAGTAATGCCTTGTTTGGGGTTGCCTTGGGTATCGTATACAAGGCCTTCACCCGAAATATCAATAAGATAAACCAATCTGTCGCGCGGCGCGCTTTGTGGTATCTCTCCTGTGATGTGCATCCAAGCGCAATCAAACACCCTGTTTGTCCAGCGCATCCCCGGTCTCAGTTCGATTTTTTTGCCGCGCAAGCGTTTTTCGAAAGGGACAGGTTCTTCGGTAACATAGGCGGTACCATTTAACTCGCCTATTTTGCTATATGCTTTCTCTTTGAGAGAATTTAAAGCTTTTTCATAAAAAACATGCCGCAACGCTTTTGACAAGCCGATAGTTCCTTTGGCTTGCCTGCTTAACTTCACTCTTTTGAAAAATCGATACATGTCGTCTGTTAAAAACATTTTCGCCGTTTTTTTCATATAAATCTCCTTATTTATCCAAGATATATTTTAGCCAAAATTTTAATGACTGTCAAACCAATCTGCTTGATTCGTGCAAATATGGCGATATTTTATAAAAACACTTGCTAAGTATAAAAGTATTTGTTAAAATGCTTCTAATATAGTCTGCTTTGTATGACCTTTTTTGATTGGGATAGGGAAAATGCCTACATATAACAAAAAAATAAACAATCTATTAACGCGCAAACTAGTTTCTTATAATATCTTTGTAGCAATCTCTATTATTTTAATTATAGGTTTTTTTGTTCTTTTTTATAATAATACCGAGTGTTCTATGCGACAAAACATAAAAGATGAGGTTGTCGCCCATAATATCACCGCGTCAACATCCATATCTCTTTATCTAGAAAAAAACTATAACGAGCTCCAAAAGATTGCACTTCTTCTCTCGCAAGAACCAACTTGTGACTTATCCCACACCACTGTATTTCAAGGAGATCCCGCCATCGAAGATTTACGGCTCGTTTTCCGTAACAATGAGGGCAATTACTATTACGAAACAGATAACGGCGATACGGTAAACTTATTAAACAGCGCATATTATTCTCAAGGAGTATTTTTGCACAAGCAAACGGCCAATTTAATAAATGACAACTTCACTCTTGCCGTTCCCGTGTACGGTGAAAGTACAGAAGTTATCGCCGCATTGGAAGGTTGTTTTAATTCAAATTCGCTAACAAATCTCCTTTGCGGTTCGGCGCGTGACTGCAATATATGTATTGTATCCCAAAATTGTGAAATCGTATGCAAATCTTGCAACGGGATTCCCGATAATCTATTTGACACACTTGCGGTATCCGTATACGACCATAATGGCTCCTTTATTCAAATTAAAGATGCAATCCATGACGGTGTCAACGGATTTTCAACAGAATATAGTAATTCAGACTCCGAAAAAAGTTTTATTTCGCTGGAACCTATAGATGGGCACACCAATTGGTGTACTTTGGCCTATACGGACATCACTATGAGCAATACGACTTATGGCAAGGTACTCAAAACTTCTGGTTTGGTGTTGGGGCTCTCCGTTCTGTTGCTCATTGTTTTGATTTTGATTCTTTACAAATTCATGGCTAGGTCTATCAAGAAAAAAAGTCGGAATTATACGAAATATCTCTGCTCACCGAGAACATTCCCTGCGGCGTTTTTTCGTGTTTACACAACCCATCCTTCACACTGATGTCCATAAGCGAAGGTTTTATGAAAATGCTCTGTTATTCGGCAGAAGAAATCGAAAAGATATGCAATAACAGCCTATGGGAGCTTATTTATCAACCCGATCGCATCGTTTTTTCGCAGTCGGTAGAGTCGCAATTGCAATACGCCAGCACCATCGAAATCGAGTTTCGTCTTATCAAAAAAGACGGCACTTTGTTATGGGTGCGCAACGCGGGCAAAATGGTGCGTTCCAACGGCAAAGACACTCTTTATTGTGTCGCTTTGGATATTACCGAAGCCAAAAATTATAACGACCAGCTTAACAGCACCAGCGACGACCTAAAATCTATTATGGATGTTATTCCCGGCGGTCTCGCGCGCATTTCTCTAAGCGAAAACTTCGAGATTACGATGGCAAACGCCTCTTTTTACTATTTATGCGGCTATACTCCCGA
>JAQVTZ010000006.1 GCA_028699795.1 Clostridia bacterium
ATCTTTGTCGCTCCCGTGATAGAAAGAGGCGCCCGCGCGCGCAAAGTATTTTTGCCCCAAGGAGATTGGATCAAGTTTTTTGACGATAAGATTTACGGCGGCGGAAAAGCCTACGAATTGGATGCGCCGTTAGGGGTACCCGTTGCTTTTTACCGCAAGGGCGGCAAATACGAAAGCATTTTTTCAAAAATAAGTTTATAAATCATTGTGGTAGGAGGCCGTATGGAAACAAATCAAGCAAAAGAAAAAAGCAATTATATCGCCCGCACCAGCGGACTGAAACTGCCGGATTATATTGGCTATGCGCTGGGTGATGTGTCCTGCTCTTTGGTATTTGGCCTGGTTACATCGCTTCTGCAAAAGTTTTATACCGATATTTTCTTGCTCAATCCTTTATGGATTATGTTTATGATGATAGCGGCAAGGCTTTGGGACGCAATCAACGACCCCATTATGGGCAGAATTACCGATACCGTCAAACCCGCCAAAAGCGGCAGATACCGCCCATGGTTAATCAGGTCTTCGTTGCCGCTTGCCATCTTTTCGATTTTAATGTTTGTCCGATGGCCGGGGCTAGGGGAGACTCCCGATCATATGGGTACTTTTATTTATGCCACGGTGACTTATGTTCTGTTCGGTATGGCGTATACGATGCTCCAAATCCCGTACGGCTCCTTGGCTTCGGTGGTGACGACAGACGAGGGCGAACGCAACAAATTATCCATATTCCGTTCGGCTGGCGCGGGAATCGGCAATCTGCCGATACTATTGCTCGCTTCCTTTTGCTATGTGGACAGAGTCACCCCTACGGGCGAAAAGATATTGGGCGAAAACGGAATGGTCATACAGGATATGGCATATAGACCTGTCATTATTGGCGTTATTATTTTTGCCATCCTTATGCTGATAGGCTGTTTTTTGACCTTCAAACTAAATAAAGAACGAATTCAAACATTACCTTCTTTGAAGAAAGAAAAGGGAGAACTTGCTAAGATATTAAAGGCGTTTTTTAAAAACCGCGCATTTCTGTCGATGTGCTGCGCTTCGATGTTACTGCTTGCCGCCCAAATGTTCACGCAAAGCTTTAATCTCTACCTATTCGCAGATTATTTCGGAAAAGGCTGGATGAATATGGTCGCGATGCTCTGCATTTATGCGCCAATCATTGTCGTTATGTTTTTTACCCCGAAACTTATTAAAAAGTTTGGCAAAAAAGAGCTTTGCGCAGCGGGGATATCGCTTGCCGCGGGTAGTTGTTTGTTGATGTTTGCGTTCAGAGGCTTAATGCCCGAGGCTTGGTGGCTTTACCTTATCTTAAGCTTTTTAAGCGGATTGGGACAAAGCTTTATCGCTTTGCAGGTGTGGGCGCTTGTGACAGACTCGATAGATGATATCGAGGTCAAATCCGGCGTGCGTGAAGACGGTACCGCGTATGCGGCGTTCATGTTTTTCCGCAAGTTAGGACAAATGATAGCCGCCATTACGGTTAACGGCGCGTTGCTGTTGATGAATTATAATTATGAAAAAGGGGCGGTGCAATCTTTGCCCAACTTAAAGGTGATGTATGACCTTGCCACGCTTATTCCCGCGGTGATATTCGGTATTATGGCGCTTCTGTTGTTCCTGTGGTATCCCCTTAATAAGGCAAAAGTAGCCGCATTGCAGGTGGAAAAAGAAAAACATCTCGCCAAAGAATACGAAAGCAGGAATGTTATTCTTGGGTGAGCTATGAATGATTGATTCGTCTAAGAGAATTATGATAAAATCTTCTTGCTTATATATTTACGAGGTGCAACGGTTAAAATGATCATTTTATACATTCTTTCGAGCATAATCGGTTTGGTTTTTTTGTGGATATTGGCAGATATACTCGTCGCGCTTTTCAAAAGACCAATACCCGATTTGCCCGAAGAGTTTCTCGACCCCGCCGGATTGTCGATGGTTTACCATTATTTAAGCAATCCCGAGCAAGTTCCCGACGGCGTTACGGTAGACGAGCGGTATATTTGGGATAGTCTTGCACCCTCTATTCGTTATATCGAAAAGCGTTACGACTGCGCCGATTTTAGGCTGCAACTTCTTTTTCGCCTATATAAAGATTGCAAAGAGAAGTTGCCCCAAAGCGTGCAAGATCTCATCAAAAAAACTTGTCTTGAATTTAAATATTGGATGGACGAGCCGGGCGAAGACAGTATGTGTTATTGGTCCGAAAATCACCAGTTACTGTTTGCGGTGTCCGAGTATTTGCACGGCCAAGAGTGGCCCGAAGAAATTTTTACAAACAGCAAAATGACGGGGAAAGAACATCAAGAAAAAGCTCTTAAACGAATCAATATTTGGTTGGAACAAAGATTTCTTTACGGGTTTTCGGAGTGGCTTAGCAACAATTATTATGCCGAAGATATTGCGCCCATGTCCAATTATATTGAGTACAGCAAAGATATTGCATCCGTAGAGAGGATGAAAATTGTTTTTGACTTGCTGTGGTTGGATGTCGCAACGCACTCCGTAAACAATACCTTTGTTGCGGCAAGCAGCCGCATGTACAGCGATAATAAGTCCAGTGACTTGTTCGGCAACCGTATAAAAGCGGCGATGCAGACGGTATGGGGCGAAGAAGATATTTCTCGTCTTGTCCAAGCGCGTTTTGCAATAGAACAAAGCGTTATTGATGATACGTTGAAGTTAGAAACCATTGTGAAACTGATAGGTGTCGATTCTCAATTGCTACAAAACTTTATTGCGATGTACAAAAAAGGCGTGTACCGAGTGCCCGAAGTCATTTTTGATATCGCCTGCGACCAAAGCGAACAGGTGATAAAAAGCGCCGAAGGTTTGTCTGTTGTCGATATGGAAGCCGAAGGGCTTATCGGACAGAACGATGCGCAAATTATGGCGCAATTCGGCGCCGAAACCTTTACCAATCCCGAAGTTATTGCCAACACGCTTCATTATCTCAGTAGAGTCAAAATGTTCCGAAACAAATTTTTAAGTCCTTTTAGGTTCATAGATATCAAGTTATTAAGATTTTTTAAGGTACCGCAGTATTTCAGCAAAAAATACGAGTTGATGACTCACGGTATCGCATTAGGGAAAGGGAATATTTACTGTTATCGTACCGCGTATTATGCGCTAACTACGGCAGTAGCCCAAAATGTGGACGCTTGCGGCGCGCAAGGACATAGTTGGACGGCAAATATTGCGTCAGACTTAACCCTGTATACCACACAGCCCGCAAGGGACGACGAGAGCCACGATAAGTACGGCGCATCCCCCGGCTATTGGGTGGGAAACGGCAGACAACCAATGAGCGTACAAGACAAAAACATCAACATTACAATCTATCGGATTCCCAAAAAGAAAAGATTGTTGGAATTTTACCTTTCGGACATAACGCATGCCTATTTGCCTCGCGAAAAGTATGACGAGCTTGAGTTTCGTGAGAACTATGTTTTCGGCAGAAGAGGGAAAGTGCTGGTTGCGCTCATTGCAAGCGGTAAGCCCGCCTACCGTCCGTATGACGCATACGCCGCTTCACTCATGATACAGCATAGCCCCATTGTAGATAAAATAGCAGAAATCAATTTAACAAAAGAGTTCGATTTTGTCATGCAAGGCGGCGAGTATCACAGCTACATTACCGAGCTTTCGGACTCGGATAAGGAAAGCTTTTACGACTTCAAACAAAGAATATTGTCTAACAAAAGGGTGCAAGACGGCAATTCTGTTGTTTACGCTTCGCAAGGCAGAGAAATCAAAGTGGATTATGACGGAGTTTTTGAGATAAACGGTACCGCGCAACCTACCAAATACCGCAGATACGATTGTGTCTATGCCCAAATCGAAAATAAACCGCAAGAAATATTGATTGCATACAACAAAAAATCTTTAAGACTCAACTACAACAAAAATCTCCGCGTGCAAGAGTAAGGAAGCCATGAATCAATTATTGGTTTTAAGGAGCCTTTAGTCTTAATGCCGCTTTGATGGGATAGTGGTCTGACGGATAATGGCCCTCTTCGTTATGGTCGCGGATTATTTTGTAAGACGATGCTTGCAAATACTGCTCCGTAACAAATATAAAATCAATGGGTTTGGGCCAAGGCGTGTCTATTGTGCCGTTAAAGCCGTGGAAAGTGCCGCCTGTGTCGCTGTCTTCGGCAAGCACATTGCTGTCTGCCAAGACGCCGTTTACCATAATCTGATAATTTTCGGTATCCTGTTGGTAATTAAAGTCACCGCTTACAATAATTGCGCCTCCCGTCGATTCGGCAAGGGCCGCAAGCATTTCGGATGATTTTTGTTTGGCAAGCGCGGTAAGCGCGATATGGGTGTTGAGATAAGTCAAGGTCTCTCCGCTCAGCTTTTCCTTTAGTTTAACAATATTTACGGTACGCATATCGGAAGACGGCGCATCCCAACCCGACGAACGAACTTCTGGGGTATCCGAAAGCCACAGTGTGTTGCTTTCCAGCAATTCGAATCTGTCTTTTTTGTAAAAGATTGCATTGATACCGCCGAATAAAGGCGCGATGATATCGTCATCGCCCCACCCGTTTTTGCCGTAAGAACCGTATTCCGTAAGATTTTCTTTTAAGTAGTCGTATTGTATTTCTTTTGCTTCTTGGAACCCGATTAAATCTGGGCTGTGTCTTAGGATGAGCGCTAGGACATCTTCTTTGCGCGCATCCCAAAATTTATCCGCATGGTCTTCCAACCCATAAGTTCGAACATTAAACGACATCACTGTAAAATCCCGATATTCAGGCACAAACTCCTCTACGGAGTTTTTTTCGCAAGCGATCATCCCTGCGCACAAGGTAAGTACGAATAATAGCAAAAGATACTTTTTCATACTTAAATAGTAGCATTTCACAAAGGAATTTGGAAGATGAATATAAGTAAAATACTGAAAAAAACAAGAAGGTCGGGACTTGCCCGACCTTAGCATCTTATAGTTCGCGGCTAATCGTGCCGTCGTCCGCTTTTTGGAACATCAGCCAATAACCTACACCTTGTTTGTTGGGAAGGGGTAAAAAGTCGCAAAGTTCTTCGGCTTCTCTAGGCGGACGAACATTTTCGACACCGGGGACACCGTAGCCGATATAGGTCACCACATTGTTTTCGTACAATCTGCCGACAACATAATAATCCTCGCCGTCATATTTTACTTTTACCCATTCGCTGTCGGGTATCAGCTTTTCCAATTCCGCCTCTTTAGGATTGATGGTCATGATCTCTTCTAAACGGCTTCTTACCGCTTGATAAAAGTTCTTGGCCTTTGGGATATTGAAGGGATTGGCAGCGGTCTTTTTCTCGGATTCTGGCATCCACTGGGGTTGGGCCGCGTTATATTTTTCGGGGTCGGACTGTGCGGCTTGTGTTCTTTCCTGTTGGTACACCTTAGACGGCTGCTCATTTACTTTAGCCGCTTGTCCCTTATCTTTGGGTTCGGGATTAGAGGGAGGTGGCGCATGAGCAGGTTTTGGTTCTGCGAGCACTTCCGATTCGTCCATTTGGACAGACTCTGCTTGCGGCTCCATTATCTTTTGCTCTTCAACAACCGTACTCGATTTTGCCGAAGCGGTAATTACCGTTTCGTTTGCAGAGGTTGATTCCGTTTGCGATTCTGTATCATCCGTCATCATTACGATAGATTCCGCGTCGATTTCTTTTGCGGCAACTGTTTCGGTAGAGGGAGAAATACTATTAGAATCTGTTGCTTGTGCTACCTTTATGCGTGCAGATTCCGACTCCTCAATATCACAATTATCTGAACTTGCTTGTAACGCTTCTGCCGACTGTTCTAACGGTACAGAGGCAGTTTTTGTTATCGCATCTTTAATAAGAGCAACAGAAACCTTTTCGCGCACGCCGCCGTATGCGTATATATTATCGTCTGCGTCTAATAAAATAACGCCTATGCTATCGTGAAAGTTTAAGTCACACACGAGGTGAAACTCCGAAATCTGCTTTGTAATTTTGTAATGTTGTTGTTCGCAGTCTCCTAATTTGATTCCCATCCATAAGGGAGTACGGTTAGGCTCATTCAGAACTAGTTTAGCTCCTACCGTTTCACCCAACCGTATGATAGTAAAGACACCTTTGGTAGTATCTTTATATATCACTATTGACCTTTTTATCAGCGACATTCCATTTACCTCCGCCAGAGAATAACCGTTATAATATATGCCGAGGGAGTAGAAATTATTAGTAATTTAGTGTGGCGTTTGGAGATGAGGATAATAAAAATTACAAATAGTGGTGTCCAAATATAGGCTAGAATTATAGTGAAGATAAAGAAAATATATCTTGAGCGGAGCTATGTGCCGACGAACAAGTATTATTTGGAGGAAAGCAGTTTGGAGACGATAAGTTTATAATCCTCCAGTGTTAACGCTTCGCCGCGAATCTGTTCGTTTAACCCCGATTCTTTGATAAGTTCCGCGGCTCTTTGTTTTGAAACGGGGAAAGCCGCCGCGATATTGTTTGCGAGTGTTTTGCGCCTCATCGCAAATCCCGCTTTGATGAGTCTTTTTAGAGTTTTTGTTTGCTCCGATTGGTCGAATTCGCTATTGATGACAATATGAATGACCGCGCTGTCTACATTGGGGGCGGGGAAAAACATATTGCGCGAGACTTTGCGTACCACCTTTGTTTCGCCACGAAGTTTCACCGCAAGCGTGATTGCGCCGTATTCGGGAGTGCTTGCGCGGGCTGTCAGCCTGTCTGCTACCTCTTTTTGCACCATTACCGTAAGGGAATCGACAGGGAGGTTGCTTTCAATAAAACGCATAATAAGCGGTGTGGTAATGTAGTAAGGGAGATTGGCAACTACTTTAAACCTTTTGCCTTCCGTAATCTCTGCTAGTTCGTCGTCGGACATTTTAAGAATATCGCGAAAATATACTTCTACATTGTCTATTCCCGTAAGGTTTTCGGCAAGTATTGGGCCCAACGCTTCATCAACATCGAAAGCAATCACTTTTTCGGCTTTTTGGGTAAGCGCGCGCGTCAAGGTTCCCGCGCCTGCGCCTATTTCTAACACAAGGTCATTATTTTGTATGTCCGCATCTTTTACGATAGCTTCAAGAAGGCCCGTGTCGCTGATAAAGTTTTGACCGAGACTTTTTTTGAAGCGAAAGTTATATTTGCGTAAAACATTGTTTATTTCCATTATTTTCTATTGCCCTAACCTTTTTCATGTGATATACTATAGCTGTACCAAAGAAGTGAAGTACAACACCAAAGACAAATCCATAAAAACACAAAAGATTGGGCAAAACTACGGTTTTGCCCTTTTTTTATATTCTATTGTTTTATTTGATATAGGGTCTTATACGAAGCTCGACACCTGTTTCTTGGGCGATCTGTTTTGCTTTTTCGATCTGTTCTTCTCCCACCACATCGACAATAGAGAAGATTACCCTAGGGATATACTTTTTGCATTCTTTGCCGAATTCGATTAAGTCATAGAATGCTTGTTCGCCAAATTGGGAGTGGCAAACAGCCTGATAACTTTGGGCGTCGGCGGCGTTTAATGAAATTGATATTGTATCGATATAGCCCGCAAGCATTTGGGGGACACCTTCACCGTAGATGCCTTTTGCCTGACCGTTGGTATTGATTCTGGTTTTTTTGCCTTTGGAGTGAACATATTCGCTGATGGGGAGAATCGCATCCAATCTGTAAAGAGGCTCACCGTAACCGCAAAAAACGATTTCGGACGCATCTTTCATTTCGCCAAGCTCCGCAATTACTTCTTCCGCTGTAGGCTCCCGTTCTAACCAAAGATTGTACTCGCTGTAAGTATCGTTAATCCTTACGCAAAAGTCACACGCGTTGGAACAACGGTTGGTAAGATTGATATATATTTTGTCTTTCATTCTGTAAGTAATCATACCAGTTTAAAAAATCTCCTCGCGTTTCCGGAGGTCAACTGAGGGATATCTCTGTCGGGAAACCACTGTTGTATCTTATCGGAAACCAATGATATATATTTGGGGTAGTTGTCTTTGCCGCGGTAAGGGACGGGTGTCATATAAGGGCAATCCGTTTCCAGCATCAATTTTTCTTTAGGTACGGCTCTTACAACCGGCTCTTTGTTGGCATTTTTGAAGGTTACCGCGCCGCCGAACGAGAAGTACGCCTCTAGTTTTGCAAACTCTCTTACCATCTCCGCGCTTCCGCTGTAACAATGCAAAATGAAGCCGTACTCCAGTTTAGTAGGATTGTTTTTAAGAAGTGAGAGCATGTCGCTGTAAGCGTCCCGAAGATGAATAATCACGGGCTTTTTTAGCCCTTGCGCGAGCTCCAGCTGTTCACAGAATACTTTTTTTTGCGTAGCTCTGTCGCTGAGGTCGTAATAATAGTCCAAACCGATTTCGCCGTAAGCAACCACTTTCGGGTCTTTTGCCATTGCGCAAAATCTGTCGTAGTCGTCTTGAGTCGCGCTCTTTGCGTCATGGGGGTGGATGCCGACGGCGGCAAACATTTTACCGTAACGGGCGGCAAGCGTGAAAGCTGTTTCGGAAGACTCTCTGTCGTAGCCGACATTGATAATATGCGAAAGGTTGTCTTGCGGCATCGATAGGGCAATACTTTCGGCATGCGGTAAAAGCCGCTCATCATTGATGTGCGCGTGCGTATCTATTAACATTATGAAATACTGCTGCCGTTTTCTACAGGTTTTTCGGTTGTCAGCAAAATTACGCCGTTTTCGTCTTCTGCGCATAAAAGCATGCCCTCGGACACGCAACCGCATAATTTTGCCGGCGCAAGATTGGTAACAACCACGACGCTTTTCCCTATGGTTTCTTCGGGCTTGTAGTGCTTTGCAATACCGCTTAATATGGTACGCGTTTCGTCGCCGATTTTGACACCGAATTTAAGCAGTTTATTGCTTTTTTGCAGTTTTTCGGCGGATACGATTTTGCCTACCTTCAGCTCGACCTTGGCAAAGTCGTCTATTGTTATTTGGGGTTTTGCGTGCGTTATTGGCTTTTCGGCTGTTTTTGGGTTTTTTGCTTCTGCGGCTTCCATTTGTTTTTCGATAGCGGCAAGCTCTTTTTCGATATCGATTCGGTCAAATAACTTGTCAGCTTTTGCGATGGTCGTACCGGGTAGCAGTTGGCCGAATTTTACCGTATCATCAAAAGACAAAGGGACGCTTTCGCCAAGGGTAGCAAGAATTTTTGCGGGCGCTTCAATAAGGAAAGGGGAGAGCATGACAGCAGCAAGCCTGATGCTTTCGGTAAGATTGTAAAGCACGGTACCGAGCCTTTCTTTTTGGGCAGCATCTTTGGCAAGAATCCACGGTGTTGTTTCGTCGATATACTTGTTGGCTCTGTTGACCAACCTAAAGATTTCGGCAAGCGCTTCGGGAACCAACAACTTGTCCATATAGCCTTTTACGGTCTCATACAAGGTATCGGCAATCGCGATAAGCTCGGGATCGTATGTTTTGTCCGGGCAAGAGGGCGCGGGCAGAATACCGCCGAAGTATTGGTTTACCATTGCCGTTGTGCGGCTGACGAGATTGCCGAGACTGTTGGTGAGATCGGCATTGCGACGGGACAAAAACGCGCGGTTAGAATACATGCCATCGTTGCCGAACGGCACTTCGCGCAAAAGATAATAGCGTACGGCGTCTACCGAATATCTTGCCGACAGCTCTACGGGGTCTATGATATTGCCTTTGGATTTGGAAATTTTGTCGCTTCCCAACAGCAACCAGCCGTGGCCGTAAATTTGTTTGGGCAGGGGGACATCCAACGCCATAAGAATCGCGGGCCAGATAATACTGTGGAATCTGACGATTTCTTTGCCCATCATATGGATATCGGCAGGCCAATACTTTTGGAACAGGCTGTCGTCTTCGCCCATATAGCCCAATGCCGTAATATAATTGGTAAGCGCGTCCAACCAAACATAAACCACATGTTTTTTGTCGAAGGGGACTTCGATACCCCATTGAAACGAAGTGCGTGACACGCAAAGGTCTTGCAGACCGGGGCGCAAAAAGTTGTTGAGCATCTCGTTTTGGCGGGATTTCGGCTGCAAAAAGTCGGGATTGTTTTCGATTAAATCAATCAATCGGTCTTGGTATTTACTAAGACGGAAGAAATACGCTTCTTCCTTGGCAAGTTCTACCTCTCTGCCGCAATCGGGGCATTTGCCGTCTACAAGCTGTGTTTTGGTCCAAAACGATTCACACGGCGTACAATACCAGCCTTCGTAACCGGATTTGTAAATGTCGCCTTTTTCGTAAAGTTTGTTGAATATGTTTTGAACGGCCCGTTGATGATAGTCGTCGGTCGTACGGATAAATTTGTCGTAGCTTATGCCCAATAGTTTCCACAACTCTTTGAGCGTGTTTATTTGGGCATCCAGATATGTTTTGACTTCTATCTTTTTTGATTGGGCAACTTTCTCTATTTTTTGTCCGTGTTCGTCGGTGCCCGTAAGATAAAACACATCGAACCCGTCCATCCGTTTGAAACGCGCCAAAGCGTCGCAAACGACGGTGGTATAACATGTTCCCAGATGCCATTTGCCGCTGGGATAATAAATGGGTGTGGTGATATAATATTTCCTTTTTGTCTTCATATTTCCTCTCTGTTGATTTTCGGTAAAAATGCGTTGGTTTATTCTTTGTTATCTAGGGAGTCTTCGATAGGAGGCATAATATCTGCAGGTGCGTTCTGCGTTGTCAATTCTTCGTTGTAACCGCCGTTATAATTGATATCGAAGAACTCCTTAGGCATTCGGACACCGTGAAAGATTTGCTCGTTCGCCATTTGGATTGCTTTCCGCCCTTTTGCAATAGACAAGTCCAGCATCTCGGGAAAAGAATAGTCTACGGTTGGACAATCTAGCGGTGTATCTACGGCTTTGTAAGGTGTTTTGTTTAAGTTGAGATAATCGTATCTGGTTTCTAAGGTTCTGGGTCGCAAAGCAGCAAGCAAAAGATGCTCCGCTTTTAAATAATTATCCAATTTAACAAACAATTTATATCTTAATTTGCCATTGTTGTGACGGTGGCATAAGAATACCAGCAACCTGTAGAAGAAGAAGGATTTGTCTACATCCCGATAGGTTAGGCGAAAACGGAACAGCTCTTTATTCACCTGCAAATAATACTTTTTTACCACATTGCGGAATTTTCTTGTTCCGCCCACATGCTTAATGCAATTTGCATTTTTACCTTTCAGCAAAAAATTCCCTACAAAAGCATCCATTTCGGTTTCGACAATTGTATGCAGACAATTGTTGAGTATGGGGTCGAACTTCA
Source organism: Clostridia bacterium (assembly GCA_028699795.1). Taxonomy (GTDB): domain Bacteria; phylum Bacillota; class Clostridia; order Christensenellales; family DTU072; genus Firm-09. Next base: position 11,294 of record JAQVTZ010000006.1, read on the forward strand.
GCTTCATACGATACGCGACATAATGATAGACATAGGGATGTACGATAGAATCTGCCGCATAATGGGTAAGACAACCTAAAAAATAGGCATATATTGCGCCGTCCGTTTGGTGCGATGCAAGGTAGTCCGCGGCATTTGCGAGTCCCGCATAAACATATTTGGTGTGTAACAGTTCGCCGTAGTTCTTTTTTTCTTCATCTTTTTCGAGCATCAAACCCATTAAAATATCGGGCCCTTGCGCTCCCAAAGTATAAAGTTTTTTGTAAGGCAAAATAAGCTGTTTGGTGCGGTTATCCAGCGATTCGAACACCTTTTCGGATACATAATAATGCGTGAGCGTACTAGGCAAAATAACTCCTTATTAGGCAGGGGATGCCGCAATATTAAGGTTAGATACAGTATTATAATAGCACAACGGGTAGTTTATTGCAATGATATGTTGGCCTCTGTCATGTTTATTTGCCGACAATTTAGGAAACAATAAAGATATGGATTTCATAAATATGAATGGGGATACTATGATCAAAAGAGGAGAGGTGTATTATGCCGATTTAAGTCCGGTTGTTGGCAGCGAACAGGGAGGCGTGCGCCCGGTACTTATCGTGCAAAATAACATCGGCAATAAATACTCACCTACGGTAATCGCAGCCGCAATCACAAGCCAACTCAACAAAGCAAAACTCCCTACTCATATCGAACTTAGCCTGTCCAGCGGACTGCCGAAAGACAGCGTCGTTTTATTAGAGCAGATTCGTACCATAGATAAATCGCGTCTGCAAGAAAAGATAGGCGAGCTTCCCGATGAAACAATGAGGCATGTCAACAATGCATTGATGATTAGCTTAGGGTTTTTCATATAAAGCGGCCGCTAAATCTTGTAAGGGGGACGGCTTTTAGTCGCTTGTCTTTGCGAGTGATTTTTTTTGCAGTTTTAGACGAAACTTCTTTATTATAATCGGCGTGTTGATGTTGTCGGGGGCGGCTTGTTCAACCGCAACAGAAAGTGTCAGTAACATAATGAAAAAAGTAGGCGGGATAAACAAAATGGGGTCTATGATACCGTAAGCCTCAAAGATTGCCATAGCGGTGAAAATTGCGGCTTTTTCAGGGCTGAAAGCGGTTTTGAAAAAAGTAGAGTATCGCGCATAGTAGAAATAAATATAAACAAGCATCCCGACGATGCCAGAGCAAGCTAGTATTTGCAATACCGTAGAGTGAAACAGAAACGGCGAATAGCCTACGTGCTGGTCGCCCAAGCCAAAATCCCAGCCTGCGCCGAAAACGGGATTCTCGCTAAATATTTTAAGACCGAAGAGGTAAATATCGAATCTGCCGTTATCACTCATGCCCTTAGATAGCATAATGGAGAGAGCGTCATATATTTGTTTATAAAGAACGCCCGCAACGACAGCAATGATTAGCACAAAAACGCCTGAAGCAATGATAAGCTGTTTGCGGTTTTCGGTTTTAATAAGGGTATAGAGAAGCATTATGGGGAGTGCGATTCCTGCAAAAAGCAACGCTCCGCGTGAGCCTGTTATGATGATTGCAAGGTATTGTAATGCCGCAATAATTAAAAATACGAAAGCGTATTTTTTGCGTTTGAGCATATAATAGAAACTTGCAGGTATCCCTAAAGTAATAGCGGCGGCGGCGGGGTTGGGAGAACTCCAACCCAAATCTAATAATTTATATTTGACTAATTCAATAAAGCTATCGGTATTGCCTGTTTGGATGCTGGCTACGGTGATTTGTGCGGTGACAATCAGGGACGAAACAAACATGATTTTTATCATATACTTTAGAATATCGTTTTTGTCGCCCTTGCGCTCACGGAAAATTGCCATATAATATGCAAACGAAAAAGCGAGTACCGCCGTTAACGCCACAACAATCAGTGCGGCAGAAGCGTTTCTACCAGAACGGAACAACCCTCCCAAACTCATGGGGATAAGGAGCAAAAACATCGAAAAAGTAGAGCTTTTGATGTTTTTGGGCATCAACACCGATTTGATTTTGGGCTTATTGTGAACAAAATTGTATACAATCGCGCCTACCAGCGGTATGGTAAGAAACAACATCCATCCGTATTTGCCCAAGTCTTGTTGCGTTGTGGATATTGTATACAGAAAAAACCACATAAAAGGGAAAACAGGCATGGTATTTTCGCAAACGGTGAACATGATAATGGTAAGCGAGAGCGTTACAAAAAGGAAGGGAATCCATGCGCCAGACAGCCAACCGACAAAAGTAAGCACAGCCAGTAGAACAATATAATAATCGGACAGAAAAAATTTGTTAAGAAAAGCGCGCGCTTTTGCAATCTTTTCTGTAGATGCAAACTTTGCTTTTGTCATAATTACCTCATTACCTCTTAACAACTCTTAATTCTATAAAAATCAATTTGCGTGCACCTTTCGGGGTACCGTTAGGATTGCTTTCATAAGCGTAACTCCACTCTAAAAGCATCGAGCCGTTAGTCATGTAGTCTCTTTTGTATCTGCGACGGATATAGTCTGCGGTTTCCAAAAGTTCGGCTGTTTCGGCGTGTGATAAAAAGCTCGCATTGCCGTAGTAATTGATAACCCCGTTTTCTTCGATTACCGTGAGGTCTCGATGGTTATAGGTTAATAAATTCCACAAGTCTTTTTCGACCGCTTCTATCACGGTACGGTGATAGGATACTTCTAAGGTGCCGCTTTTTTCGGCAAGAAAATAGGGGTAGTAAATAATATAATCGTCAGGAGATAATTTCGAAAGGAGGCTTTTTGCAAAGGCTTCCGCTTCCTCCGAAGAAACCCCAACCTTACGCGGTAGATTAAAATCGGGACCTTTAAGTACTGCCACGCGAATCGTCCAAAGTTTATCATTTTCGAATGTTTCGGTTCCCGTATAGCGTTTCCATGGTACCGAATGTAACAAAAGTGTTTGTAGCTCTAAAAAACCTTCCAGCTTATTCATACGGCTTTTATTTATAAAGGCCTATCAAATTTGCAAAGGATGGCATCGACCTTTGGATAAGAGACGGGTTGACGCAATAGGCAATGCGTACATAACCGGGGCATCCGAAGTCATCACCCGGTACAAGCAACAGCTCGAACTTTTTTGCTTTTTCGCAAAATGCGTAGGCATCGGGCTCCGGTGATTTGACAAAGAGGTAAAAAGCGCCGTCGGGTTTGATGCAATTGTATCCCAAAGCGGTAAGCCCGTTGTAAATAGCGTCTCTGTTTTTTGCATAGGCTCGAATGTCGGAAGTCGCATCGATGCATTTTGCAATTACTTTTTGGAAAAGGGCGGGCGCGCATACATACCCCAACGCGCGTCCTGCGCCCGCAATCGCGGCAAAAAGGTCTTTTGCGTCTTCGGACTGAGGACTTACGGCAATATAGCCTATCCTTTCGCCGGGCAAAGATAACGCCTTACTGTAAGAGTAGCATACGATCGTGTTTTGGTAGTAGTTCATAAGATAGGGCACGCGGACATCTCCGTAAACAAGTTCTCTGTACGGCTCATCCGAGATAAGATAAATGGGATGCCCGTATTCTTCAGATTTTGCACAGAGAATCGCACATACTTTTTTTATCGTATCTTCGCGGTAAACGACGCCCGAAGGATTATTGGGAGAATTGATGATGACTGCCTTTGTCGCAGGGGTTACGAGTGTTTGGAATAGGTCCGTGTCGATTTGTAAATCGGTGGGAAACGGTTTGGATACGACAAGTTTTGCTCCCGCGGCTTCTGCAAACACTTTGTATTCGGGGAAAAAGGGCGCAAAAGCGATGACTTCGTCACCCACTACAACCATCGCTTTTAGCGTGATGCATAAAGATGCGGCGGCGCCTGCCGTCATATAAATGGAATCCGCCGTAATTGGCACGCCGAATTTTGTTGCGATATGGTTGGCAACCGTTTGTCTTACAAGGGGGTCGCCCGGGGCGGAAGTGTAGCCGTGCAGAGCGACGGTATTCCCGCTTTCGGTAAGTTCTTTAATAGCGAGGTCTACCTCGGGCGGCGCGGGAATGCTGGGATTGCCCAAACTGAAATCAAAGATATTTTCGGCGCCGATTTCTGCGGCTCGTTTTTTTCCGTATTCAAAAATATCTCTTATAACAGACCTTACTTTGCCAAGCTTCATCATTTCTTGTGACAGCATCATTTCTCTCCGTTAAGTTTTTGATAACTATACCATATTTCGCATAAAAACGCAACGAAAACATGATTTGGGACGCTCTATTTATAATGATTATTGAAAATAACTTGTGTTGGCAGAATATACGATTTGTGCCGCATAACGACAAAAACCGAAATGGAACAGGGTAGTTTGTTTTATTATGAATCACTTTTACATTGTTTTACTCTGTTTTGCTCTTGAATATCTCTTTAAAATCAAGTAGAATATTATTTATACTAAATTCTTAAGGAGCGACAATGAAACAAAAAGCGATAACCCCCGCGGTAGACCCTTCACAAAGAGTGCCGCTTAAAGAAAAACTGTTTTTCGGTGCGGCCGATATCTTTGGCGGAGGAGCGCAGGCGCTTATCGCCGCTGTCTATCTCGCATTTCTTGTCAACAACGGTGTCAGCATAGAGAAAGCAGGTTTAATCGTGATGCTTGCAAAGATTTGGGATGCGATATCCGATCCGCTTATGGGCGCAATCTCGGACAATACCCGTACCAAATGGGGCAGAAGAAGACCTTACTTATTTGCAGGCGGAGTACTAATTGTAATCGCTTTTGCGTTACTGTTTTTGCCGCTTTACGGCATGGAAAACAGCGCACTTAGGTTTTCAATTTATCTGTTGACCTATGTTTTCTACAGTACGGTGTCTACCGTAATCAATGTGCCCTATACTTCGATGTCCACCGAAATCTCTACCGATATTAGTGAAAAAACCAAAACGAACAGTATTAGATTGGTATTTTCTATGGTAAGTTCGGGGATATCCGCTCTTGCTCCTATTATTCTTATCGAGCAATTGCAAGACGGCATCCTAAAAGTAGGGCAGTTTTCGCTTATTATGATTTTTGCGTTCGGCATTCTTTATTGTGTGCCTTTGGTACTTGCCTCAATCTTTTGTAAAGAGCGCGCCGATATTCCTAAAATAAAAACAAAATTTCAGTTTAAGATATTTCTTAAACCGCTTAAGGTCAAAGCATTTGTCTATTTCTTGTTATCGTATCTGTTTGCGTTCACTTGTATGGATTTAATTACCGCAAATATCGTGTTTTTTGCGGATTACGGCTTAAAGTTGAATATGTCGTCTTCCATTTTGTTAATTGTGATTATGCTCAGTTACGCCGCGATGGTTCCCGTATTATACAAGCTGCTTGCAAAAGGCTGGGCAAAGGCAAAGCTTTTCCGTTTGGGCATCCCTCTATATATTATCGGTATTGTATGTCTATGCCTCTATCCGTCTTCATGGCCGTCTTGGCCCGTTGTCTTTTGTTGTGTGATTATCGGGATTGGTCTCAGCGGCTGCCAAATGATGCCATGGATTCTTTTCCCCGACATTGTGGATGTGGGAGAGCTTAAACTAAAAGAGCGCATCGCAGGCAGTTTCAGCGGCATAATGACCTTCATACGCAAAGCGACTTCGGCGATTGCAATAGGGATTACCTCTTGGGTATTAAGCTGGGAAATGGTAGGCTTCCGTCAGCCTGTTACAGATTACCTCACAGGTATTGTCACGAAGTTTGAGCAACCAATGTCTGCTGTTTGGGGCCTCAGAATGATTGTCATGGTGCCCGTAGTGATCTTTATTTCGCTTGCATTCTATTTCTCATCCAAAATTAAATTGGACAACAAGCGTAGCCTAAAAGTAAAAGAGTTTATTGATATGCAAAACCGCGGAGAGTTGGATATCGACAAGCTGTCCGAAGAAGACAGAACGATTTATAAAGCTATCGAAAAAGAATTATTTTAACGGAGGATTTCATGGGTATAGAAAAAGCCAAAAAACTTGCAGAACATGTCGTTGCCACGCGTCCGCACAATATGGGTTGGTCTTGGGGACAAGGTTTAATGGGAGGCGCGTTGTCCGAATTGGATGATTATCTCAATACCAATATTTCTACGGAATTTCTAAAAGGTTTTTGCGACTATTATGCCGCGCACAAGCCTTCTGTTGCATCGGCGGATACCTCCGCGCCCGCAATGATTACCTACGCCATGCAAAAAAAGACGGGCAATCCCGCTTATAAGGCGCTTACGGACAGAGTTTTAGATTACATTATAAACGAGCCCAGACTGATAGGCGATGCCGTCAACCATTTGGGCAACAGCTTTATCGGCAAATTTTATCCTAAATCTATTTGGGTAGACAGCCTTATGATGTTCTCGGTGTTTCCCGCAATCTACGCATCCGAAAACGGCGATAAAGAGCTTTTGGACATTGCCGCAAGACAACCTGCCGTTTATGCAAAGTATATGATGGATAGTGAAGAAAATCTTTGGTATCATAGCTACTGGGTGAAGAAAGCGACGCATTATCCCATAAACAAGGTGTTTTGGGGCAGAGGCAACGGCTGGGTTATTTCGGCGCTTCCCAAAATTTTGGACCGTATCGGCGACCATCCCGAAAAACAAAACATTATCGATATTCTCGCAAAAACTTCGGAAGGTCTTTTGAAGTGTCAAAGAGAAGACGGCGCATTCGACACCGTTTTGCAAAAACCGAACAAAACCTATCGGGAGCTCTCCGCAACCGCGCTGATTGCCGACGGTTGGCTGCACGCCGTACGGATGGGGTATTTGCCCGAAACCTATCTTGAGCCTGCTCTACAAGCATTTAAGGCAGTAGATGATGCCATTATTATCAACAAGAAAGGCGTCTATATGCCCGAAATCAGCGGACCGACATCTCCCTTACCGCCCAGTCCTTATTTGGTATACAAGATTACACCCAAAGCAAAAAATCTCGCTTACGGTGTCGCTGCATACCTATGGGCAGCGATGGAATACGACAGAATTTCGAAATAACTCTTGATTATTAACCTAAAAACGATAAAAAGATTATTTGTCCAATATTAGAAGTAAGGTAATAGCGGCAGACCATCCGAAATCACAAATGGCGTGCATGTGCATTCTCCAATCCGGATACTGCTGCTTTACTCCTTTTCTTAGGAGTTTGTCGGGGCTTTCTTCATTAAAAACATCATAAAACTCATAAATAACGCCGCAAGTCTCATACCACTTCTTTACCGCAGACAAAGTCTTTGTCTTGATTTCTTCGGCGTAAGCATGATAGCCGTATTTTTTTAATCCTTGGACAATTAAATAATTATAATTCAGCCAAACGCTGCCTCTCCACATGTCCGAGGAAAATTGTTTATCGTCCATTGCAAGCGAAGGTATGGGGAGAGGAGAATTGAATTTTTTCTTGTTTTTTAGATTTTCAATAAGTCTCTCCGCTTGTTCTTTATCGGCAATTCCGCAAAAAAGCGGAAGAAATGAGGCGCAGGAGGCTGTCCTATTATGCTCTCCTGTATGATAGAGGTCATAATACATACCGTCTTGCTCGTTCCAGAGTAAGCTGTTTATTTTTTTGGAAATTTCTGCATTGCATGTTTTCCATACCGTAGCGTTTTTTCCGTCTTTTAATTCGGAAAATATCTTAGATAAATACAAGCAATCATTTGCAAGAAAGCAGGAAAAATCGACGGCATCCATTTTTTTTGCATTGTCGAATCTGGGAGAGTTATCCATTCCGCATTCGCCACAGCGGCAGTGTTTGTTATGTTCCATCTTCCATTCTGGTAGTCCGTTTTGGTTATGATCGCGGTGTTTGATATCCCACAACAAATATTTTGAGAGCTTAAAAGCCATTCTTTCGAGAAAACTCTTGTCTTTTGTCTTTTGATAAACTTTCCAGACTCCCCACGCTAAAACAGGGGGTTGGGTGATTCGGCTAACGCGGTAAGGCGTCATCATATGCGGTATCATGCCGTTCTTTTTTTGACAATGCATCACAGCTTCAATAGCTTCCTCAGCAATTTCAGGACAAAACTCTTTCAGCGCCAGCGCGTGAAAGACACTGTCCCAAAGCCACATATTTTTGTGCGGTACTCTGTCGGGAGTCGTGAAGCGGCAGGGAATTTTGCCTTCGGGAGAATAAATGTTGCCTTTTAAGACGGAAAGACACTTTAAATAAAGCTTATCGTAATCGCTTTTTTGCAATCTTTGTTGCAGGTAAAACGCAAGGCGTTTGTTTTTAATATCTTTGAAATCACTCTCTAAAGCAGAATCGGCCTCTTTTTTTGCCGCTTTGGCGGTCTTTGCGTAAGCCAATGCAAAACGATAACCGCATTCCGTTTTGGAGTAGCGCAGCACTAATTTCGTTTTACCGTTTCCGCAAACTGTTCCGTTACCGTATTCCTTGATTCTGTATTTCGATTGAAGTTTTGGGATGACGGGAGAAATACCTACGACGGTATGACAATTTTTATATACAAGGGACAACTGCCCAAAGATTGTTTCGATATCAATAGTGTCGCTTGTAACCATATTGCAATCTTGAATTTCGGTATCGAAATACAGCGTGACGGGTTTTTTGAGTTCGAACCTGATACCTACGGGTTTTGCTGTTAGTGTTCCCACAAAATCATTACGAAAGGAAGTTTTGCCGTCCAATGCGGAAAAGGCAAAGATTTGTCCGTAGCCGTAGGTATCGGGTATTGTTTTCTGACTTGGTATTTCTGTATCCTTAGGCATCTTTTTAGAATCCTCTTATTGTTTTGAATAGGATTATCCTACTGTTCTAGTCGCACTTAACCAATCTAGAGTCAAGCTATTGCTGTTATAAGAAAAGCTGATGGTGTCGGGTTCGCGCTCGGTAACGGAATAGGGACTGTCGAAGCGTTTATAATTGAAATCCTGCACTTCATCGTTTATTTGGAAGTCCGCAGCATACTCTAAGGAATAAACGCTTCCGCCGCTGGTATAGGTAAGAAGGTCAGACCCGTTATAAGTGACGCTGTTGGACTTGATTCGCGCTTGGAAGGCGGCAAAAGTTTCGGTTGTCGCATCACCGAGTTCGTAAATCCAGTATTGGTTTCGTCCGTTTTGGATGAGGTCGAAACGGTAGTTGGGGGTATCGGTTAATTTATTTCTGAATGCTTCGGCGGAATCTAAATTGAAATCGGCATATTCCAGATTATTTGCGCCTGTTAAGGACAGGTAAGCGTTGCCGACTCTTGCGAAGGCATGTCTGCCGTCTATGATAACTTCGTCATAAAAAGCCTCGGGCAAATAGGTGTGCGTGAATTGCGGCACATCGTAGAATTCTAAAAAGCCACTTTTTTTAGGAAGCTGATACATCATCATTAGAATATTTTCGTGTTGTGCCGAAGAGGGCGCCCTGCCGTAACCTGTCCAGTATCCCGGTGAGGCATCGACATTTTTGGACGAGCTGTGCTTGGCGGGATGCATGGTAAATGCGACGGCATTTTCTGTAAAGTTGGCAAAATTAAGCATTTCCTGTGTGCCATAATTTCCGGGGTGATAATTTTGCACATTGGCAAGCTGATAGTAAGGGGTCGCATAGGTGTAAAGATTGGCGCGTTGTATCGCGATACCGTTGGTCATGGGGTTGAGGTTTTTGCTGATTACTCTGCCCAGTTCGGTTTTGCGTACAAGTATATTATTGAAATACTTAAAATCTTTTAGAAAATAGTTGGACGACAAGTTGTGTTTTGCGATATAGTTGATCGTATTGCGTATGACTTCGGGGTTGGTAAAGGCTTCCATGCCAAGCTGCATCATGATTTGGTCATCGCTTGGGCCCACATACCCTTTTTCTTCCAACTCACTCACATCAAGACCCGATGAAGATTTAATCATGCGTTCGCTATCGTCACGACCGATATCGAGAATCACTTCGGGGACTTCGTAATACTTGTGGCCGCTGGTGTCGGTGTCTTCCGCCATCGAAATAAAGTTGATAAGCATGCGATGCTTATTGTCTTTCCAATCGTCATTGAGAGACCAGATATAATCCGTAAACTTACGCATTTTATCGCCCTCTATCCCGCTTTTATTAGAAACATAGGCTCTGCCGGAAGGCGCCATAAAAGTATATTGATACATATTGGAAGCAAGTTCGTACAACGCAAGGTCCATTACCATTTTCATGCGCTCTACCATCATGGGATTATTGCTGAACTGTATGAAATTCGACATAGGACCGAAGTTAAACGGGAAATAGTTGGTACTGTTGAACTCAGAAAACCCGTAATAAAAACGATGTTCCATCCAACTGTTAATGCGAGACTCGGCTCTTGCAAAATGGATGCTTCCTTTTTTGCCGTCATTGGTGAAAATTTCGTTTGGCCATTTTTGCGCGACAAGGTATTCTGCCACGGCGAACAGTATTTGGTGGTTTTCGGACCAGTAGCACATACTGTCACGACCGGGTTCGGTCATCCAATATTTAAAGTCCAAAAGCGTTTCTTTTATCAAGTTGTATCCTTGCGGCGAGACAGCCTGCAAAGTATCGCCGTGTTTATAGATTAAACGAGTCAAAGTAGGTGTCATGAAGTCCGAGCAGTCGTAACGCATATCCAAATGCATCTTGGTAGGTATTATGGCGTTAATCACATAATCATTGTCTACCGTGATGTTATCTTGGGCGGCTTTATGCGGATACTCTAAATAATAAAGCAATTCGCTTGATAAACCCGTATCTAAACTCTCGGATTTGGGCGGAACGGCTTTCACAGATGCATTGATAGCAATTTCACCTGTCAAAAGGCCTACAATTGCGAATATTAAAAAAATTCCGGTCCATTTTATCATAAATCTTGGGGTCATTCTTATGGCCATATCTTTTACCTACCGCTATATTAAATAATTTTATTAGCACTTAAATACTCTATAAGTTTAGCATAAAAAGACCATAGTTTACAAGATTTTTATTTGTATTTGAATAATTAACCTTTCTTTCATTTACTTTCAACTTTTGCGGTGATATAATACTTTCAACAAAAAAGTAGGATTAAATATGAATTTTTACGGAGATTACCATACACATACAACAGCAAGCGACGGCATTTCAAGTCTGGAAGACAATGTACAAGAGGCTGTCAAAAAGGGGTTAAAAGAGCTCGCAGTCACCGACCACGGTTTTGCCAATCCCAAAAGGTTTGCCATGACGCCCAAAAAGTTTGCGATGCAGCGCGAACAGTTGGACGGGATTCAAAAGGAATACGGCGATACCATTGCTCTGTATCAGGGCATCGAGGCAGATTTAATAGGCGAAGACGGCACCTTGGATCTTACTGAAGAACAGATTTCGCAAATGGATGTATTGATTATGGGATACCATAGCTTTGCCAAAGCAAAGAGTTTCCGCGATTGGCGCAGGCTCTATTGGAACGCGTATCTGAGGGTAATTAAGTATCCGTCCAAACAAACAATAGCGCGCAACACCAAAGCAATGATTAACGCCATCAAACGCTATCCTATAGATATTGTCGCCCATCTCAATCATCTTTTTAAGGTTGATTGTTACGAGGTAACTAAGGCGGCTGCCGATTATGGCGTTTTGATAGAACTTAACGCAAAGCATTTCGATTTTTCGCATGATCTTTTCGAAAAGATGCTTACGACAAGCGCGAATTTTATCGTAAACAGCGATGCCCATTATTATAAGTTGGTAGGTGGATTTTCCGAAATAGAAACATTCCTTTCGCAACATAGTTTCGATCCCGCCCGTATTGTCAATCTAGAAAGGAAACCTGCTTTTAAAAAAAGATAACAGAAACCCTTTATTTGGGCGATATATGCTTTGGAAAATAGTTTATCTTGACTTTGGGGTATAATAATTTTATAATATATTTACTACAATACGGAAGACGATATGAATTTAATCAATAATGTAATCATAAACAGCTATTCGGCTTTGCTGCTCATACTTATTTATTTGCAGTCGTTAAGACATGTAGACAGCCGTACTTTGCAGCACAGAATGTACAAAGCCTTACTGTTTACGACATTTTTTGTACTGATATTCGATACAATGGGGAGATTTGACGGCAACCCAGGCACATATTTTTCTGTATTCAATCATGCAGGCAATTTTTTGCTGTATCTCTTTAATCAACTGGTTCCCGCATTATGGCTGATTTATGTAGGCTCGCAAGTCTATCAAAGAAATGATAAGATCAAAAACCTTTGTTTTATTATTCTAGCTGTTTTTATGCTGAATGCGGTCTTTTTGTTAATTACGCAGTTCCAAGGATTTTATTATTATATCGACGAAAACAATATTTATCACCGTGGCGACTACAACTTTGTGCCGTATGTCCTTGCCTTATCTTTAATTGTAGTGGCAACGATAATCATCTTTATGAATCGCAAGTTAATGCAAAAAAAGCAATTTGTTTCACTGTTATCGTTTTCCGTACTGCCTATGCTATGCTTTTTGATTCAATCTTTCGTTTACGGCCTCTCTTTAATGTTCTTCGGCGTAACCATCGCATTGTTGATTATTTATTTCAACATTCAAAATCACACGATATTTACGGACTATCTTACCGACCTTAATAATAGGATGAAGTTGGAGTTTTTCTTAAAAGAAAAAATCGCCGCGGCGACTCCTGCGAAAACATTTGCGGCAATCATGTTAGACATTAACAATTTCAAATCCATTAACGATTTTTACGGGCATAGTACGGGAGACGAAATTTTGAGAAGGGCGGCGAAGCTGTTGCGCAGTTGCGTCTGTCCCGACGACTTTATCGCAAGGTTTGGCGGAGACGAGTTTTTTATCGTCGTGGACGCATTCGATTATGAGCAACTTCAAGTTCGTATCGATAAAATAAATCTTTGCATCAACCGTTACAATGAGACCACCGAAGATATTTATAAGATAGAATTTAGTATGGGCTACAAGGTGTATGATCCTGAAACCAAAATGAGTTCGGCCGAGTTTCAAAAGCAGTTGGATATCCTCATGTATGCGGATAAGCAAGATTATAAGAATAGACAGAAATCCGCAAAACTTCAGAATTAAGAAACCTCAAAAGCCTCTCTCCGCCCGAATTGTTGATTTAGCATCTCTTATTTGTTATAATCTAACATAATAAATTGGAAACTTGACTTATATGCCACAACGGTTTTTTGTCAAGAAAATCCTTGGCTCAATTTAATTAAGATAAGCACGAAAATATCAAGAGAGGGTAATCATGGACTGTGTACAAAAATTTAAAAACATGAGAAAGGCAAAAAAAATAGCGCTTATAAGCGTTGCCTCATTACTTATTTTAATATTGTTGGGGTTGCTTCTATTTTTTATTTTGTTTCCTGTTACCATTAAAGCCGATTATAGTTTGATTGTTCCGTTTGAAAACAATGTAGCTGTTTTTGAGATAAATGGAACAAGCGCGGTGGCAAAGATAGATGAAGCTGGCAATATCACCGATGAAGATTTTAAAATAGTTGCTTTTGCCGATACCCATTTTGATCACCATAAACAAAAGGTTGAAGTTTCGTTTGAAATGCTGATGCGTAACATTAGTTTTACAAAACCCGATCTGGTGGTATTTATGGGAGATATCGTTACTTCAACTTTTAATCGCTGGAGGGCAAAACAACTTGCCGAAGTGATGGAAAGCTTTGGTGTTTATTGGACATTGATTCTCGGCAATCATGAGGGAGAACATTTTACTGGTTTGTCCAGAAAAAACATGATTCAGTTTTTTAGCGTTTATCCGCATTGCCTTATTGATGAAACGGTAAAATATACATCGGATGGTGAAGTTGTTTGGGGATACGGGAATTATTATCTCAATATTCTTAAATCTAACGGAGAAGTTAGACAAACCTTGTTTTTTTTGGACAGCGGGGAAAGAGTAAGTGAAGATGCGGCGAAAGAATTAGACATCAGCGATCACAGTTACGATTTTCTTAAACCTTCACAGATACAGTGGTATAAAGAATCGGTTGATGCTCTTACTTCTACCAAATCCATGGTGTTTTGCCACATACCTTTATGTGAGTTTGCGGATGCATATCAAGACGCCCTTGACGGACAAGAACACGCAACCTTGGTTTATGGACTATTGCGGGAGGAGCCCAAATCCAGCCAATACAACAGCGGAATGTTTGACGCTATACTAGAAAAGGATCATACGCAAGCATTCATCACTGCGCATGATCATTGTAATGATTGCATCATTCTTTATCATGGGATATATCTTGGCTACTGCAGAACTTCAGGATACAGCAAATACGATCCCAAAACCGCCAACGAGGAAGGTCGTTTTCTGCAAGGTTGTAGTATTTATATGATTGATAAAGACGGAAATATCGCTTTTAATTCAATCATAAATGACGAACATCACGACCAAAGCTCGGCAATTGCGCTATATAAATAAAAATATCTTTATTATCTAAATTAGGATATAGTCGTCCTAACATGCTCTCTTTCGGCGCAAATAGTAGGTTTTATACAATGCACATATGAAATGATATATGGGTGGTAAGTTGTAAAATGAATTGTCGCAAATGAGCGTAGGAATGTAAGCGGTAAGAGAAAATATAGTCGGTCTCGCCCGACAGGCGAGTTAGGAACTTCGTCCCTAACAACCCGACTCAAATTTTCCCC
>JAQVTZ010000103.1 GCA_028699795.1 Clostridia bacterium
ACCGAATAAGTATCCCAACACGGCGTTTGCGCCTGTCGCTGCGGCGGTTGCTCCTACGAATATAAGGTCTAAAGATTGTATCGGGCAATCAGCAAGAGCGCCTTCGGCAATCGTCGTTACGCCGTCGCTCAAGGTTAACGAAGCGAGCGCCGTCATCCCTTGGAACGCGTGTGCATTCACTGCAATATCCGTTTGGGTGTTGCGTACCGTTACCGAAGCAATCCTCACAATCGTGTTGCCGAAAACATAAGACAACCTTGCTTCCTCGTTTTGCGCGGTAGTTGTTAACCCGATAAACGGCACCGTAACCGCAGTAAGGGAAGTGCAGTTATCAAATGCATTTTGTCCAATGAGCTGTAACGAGTCGGGGAGCGCCACCGAAACCAACGCCGTGTCGTCAAATGCTCCCTCTCCTATGGTGGATAGGCTGGTTTGGGCAAAACTTGCGCTACTTAATAAGTCGCAATTTGCAAATGCGTTCGTACTGACAGTTTCGAGGGTTGACGGGAATTCTATGCTAAGCAAGTTTACGCAACCATAAAAGCTTTCTTCTTCCACCGTCACAAGATCAGTATTGTGGAGATTGATTGCGGTGAGGTTTGACGCGTTTTTGAATGCGCCTTTTCCCATGACCGCAAGCGTTGCTGGCAGCGTCGCCGTAAGAATACCCGACTGTTCGAAGGCATATTCACCGAGATAAGCAAGAGCGTCGCAAGCCGAAAGGTCGATTGCCGTTAATGCTTCCGTATTGCGGAAGGCGCTGTTTTCTATACGCACCAGCGTCGAGGGCGCATCAAAAATACGCAATGCCGTACATCCGTAAAATGCCTCTTCTTCTATCACAAGAAGCTTCGCATCCCCGCGGAATGACACAGTGTCTAACGCCGTGCAATCCATAAAGGCGGAATATCCGATGCTCAATAAATCGGACGGTAAGGAAAGAGTGATTAAATAAGGATTGGACGCAAACGCGTAAGCGTCGATACGCGCTACGCCGTCGGGTACCGCAAAAGTATCGGCTTCAAGCGATTGCGGATAAGAAATCAGTACCGAACCATCTTTGGTATACAGCACACCCGACTCCACTTTATACCCAGATTGATATCCGGTTAAATTGAGATTGGCAACGGGAGTTTCGTAGAAAGGATTGATACCGACATAAGTCACACCTGAGGGTATCGTAAGAGTTTGTAATTGCGAATAAGCGAACGAATAATCCCCCAACACCTTAAGGTTGCTTTCGGTACCAAATCCGATTGCGGTAAGCGTAGTATAGGCAAAGGCATAATCGCCCAATTCTTGCGTAGTTTGCGGCAGATTGACAATATCCAATGCGGTATGCGCAAAAGCGTATGTTCCTATACTTTGCAAGGAAGCTCCCGAGGCAAACAACAGGGAAGAAAGAGCGCTACAATTTTCGAATGCGCTGTTTTCTATGAATTTAAGCGAGGCAGGCAAAGTTACGCTTGTTAAACTAATATTGCCCTCAAACGCATCCCTCCCTATGGTTTCCAACACCGCCGCCGTTGCAAAAGTTACCGATGTCAAAGAAAACAATTCGTTTTGGAATGCGGATTCGCCGATAGTAACGACACCCGCAGGCACAGCAAACGAAGTCAACGCGGCATTGAAAAACGCTTTTTCGCAAATCGTGGTTAATGCGCTTCCTATCGTGAAAGTCATTTGCGTAATTGAGGAAGACTCGAACGCGGACTCTTGCAAAATGGTTACGCTGGCGGGCAAATGAAGAGAAGTGATTTGTGCGCCATAAAATGCCTTTTCTTCAATTATGGTAATTCCTTCGTTAAGCGATATGCTTAAGTCACCAATACCGCTTAATGCCCCCGCGCCTATTCGTGTTGCGCTGGTAATGATAAGAGTGGTAAGCGAAGACGGAATATAGTAGGTTATATCGCCTTCTGTTGTTGTTTGCGTAATCGCATCGAATCCCGCGGCGGGAGCAGTATTGAACACATAACCGAACATTGATTCGGGAGTCCCCAACGCATTTCTATCGGCGCCAAGATAGGGTAAGCTTACCCGCCAAAGCGCGGAACAGTCCTTAAATAACGAGGCACCCATAGAGGTAAGTCTATTTGGTAATGCTATCGTTTCTAGGGCCGTATCGCCTTCGAATGCGTAACTGCCTATTGTGACAAGGTTGCTGTTATAAACGCTTAAAGATACCGTTTGCAGAGCGGTCATTGATGAAAACGCGCCTTCTCCGACTTCTGTTACACTGTCGGGTATCGTAAGCGCTTGGACCGCCGTTCCGCGGAAAACATAGTCCCCGACGGTTTGCACTCTGTTGAGTGAAACAAAAGCCAAAAGCAAGCAGTTGTCGAATGCGTAATCTCTTATTGTCAGTAACGAATTGGGCAAGACAATTTCTTGGATAAGCATGTTGCCTGCGAAAGCCTTTTCGCCCAATTCTTCCGCACCGTCATTGATTTGTATTGACGCGATGGCGGTATTCATAAACGCACCGTAAGGTATAAGGTCGGCGCTTGTGATTGTAACTTCGGTAAGAGTAGCGGGGATGTAATAATAAGCGGATTCGTCCGTATTATAATATTGTCTTACCGTACCCGCTTCGTTTGTTTGGGAGTATCCGAACAGATAACCAAAAACCGCATCGGCAGCGCCTTCGGCATGTCGCGCGAACCCGACAAAAGGAATTTCGAGGGTTTCGAGCGCGTTACAACCATACAAAGCATTTTCGCCTATCGATACGATATTGGCATTGAATGAAACTTGAATCAGATTGGCGAGTTGATACAGAGCGCCGTATCCGATAGCGGTCGCATCAGTCACGGTAATACTTCTTAGCGTAGATGGAATTAAGTAATAACCCTCTTGTCCTTCGCCGTATTCTTGACGAATACCCATGGGGTCGCTACTGTCGGTTTCTGCGAAAAGATAACCCAATACGGCTTCGTTGGAGGTTGCGTCACGGTTGGCGCCGATAAACGGAATAGTCAAAGACTCCAGAGTGTTGCACCCTAAAAATGCTTTGCCGCTGATTTCGGACACCGTATCGGCTATCTCAACTTCTGTAAGCGTACTTATATTGGAAAACGCGCCGTAAGGAATGAGTGCCGCGTTGGTCACAAAAACATAGCTAAGTCCTTCTGGTATGAAATAGGTCGCTTGGTCTTCGGCACCTTCTCCGTAGTACTGAACGGTACCGACAACTCCAGACTCTTTGGTGTATCCGAATAAATAGCCCAATACGGCGTCTTCTGTCTCTTGCGTGTATCCCGCCGCACCGATAAAGGGAATCGTAAGCGAAACAAGATTGCCGCAGTCATAAAACATTAAACTTGATACTGCAGTAAGTTTAGAGGACAGTTTGGCCGAGGTAAGCCCAACGCAACCAGAAAATGCCGCATTCCCCACCGCAAGCACACTGTCTGGCATTTCTATTGTCGTAAGGGATGCGCAGTTTTGGAAAGCGGAATAGCCTATTCTGGCAAGAGAAGAAGAGAAAAGCACGGAAGGTAAAGAGGCGCAATTAGCAAATGCACGATTGCCGATACTTGTGAGATAGAGGAAATCACTGAAATCCAATCCTTGTTCTCCGTTCATATTTGCCAATTGCAGACAACCGTCAAAAGCAGAATCCGCTATTGACCTTATCGCTGTCGGCAAAGTAAGCGTCGCAAGACTTGCGCAACCGAAAAAGGCTTTTTGCGGGATTGCGGTAATGTTCGTCATATTAAGATAGATGACATCCGTCAATTCGTCGCAATTCATAAAAGCGCCCGCGCCCAATTCGTTAAAAACATTGGAAAAGGTAACCGTTTCTAGATTTACGCCTGCAAAAGCCATAGAAGCGATAGACTCTACCGTGGAAGGCAGCGTGAAATCGGGATACATTTTGGTTGTACCATCCATCATATTGCTGCGTCCCGCAGGATATTGTATCAACCTTGTGCCGGATTTGTTGTACAGCACGCCGTTATCGATACGATAATACATATTGGACGGATAAACCGTAATATCAATCAGTGCTTGACAATCTGCAAAGGCAGCTTCCTCTATATTCGATACACTGTCGGGAACTATTACGCTTTGGACATGCGGATTGCCCGCAAACGCATATTTGCCTATTGTGGTTACAGGTACCACACTTTGTCCGTTAAATACCATTTCCGGAATTGTCACATCGGCATCGGTACCAGTATAACGGGTAAGTATCGCTTCGTTGTTTGTGATATAAAAATTGAGATTGGTTCCTTCGTAGTTAATATAATTGATAACCGAATCTGTGTTCCAATAGATTTTGACATCGTCCCATTGCTCTTCCCAATCGATCGGTTTCGCAACATTTCTGGCGTATACTACTAAATAGCCGCATCCTGCGAATGCATTGCGGTCTAACGAAGTAACACCGAAAGGTAAAGTTATCGTGTACATGCCCGCAATACCCGAGAAAGCTTTGCCTATCGATACCACTTCCGAAGTGCCGAACATCTCGGGTATGCTCTGATTGATACCGGGGACCCCGACAAAACTATCAAGATAAACCGCGTCGGTACCTTCCGAGTTGACCTGCACATAAGTGTAATCACCCTCCGAAGCGCCCGCTTGTTCATAATCGTATACCAAGTCGGGACAGTTATGGAATGCGAATTCGCCGATGGAAGTTACCGTAAGCGGTAAGGTAAGGTTTTGCAAAGAGGTGCAGCTATTAAAGGCATCTGTATCGATGGTGGTAAGTGTGCGGGGCAAAGAGACGCTTTGTAAAGCCGAGCATCGATAAAATGCCTTTTCGCCAATCGACACGGTTCTGGTCAAGACGATATCCTGTATCGTTTTGCATCCCGAAAACGCGCCATAAGGTATTGTTTGCGTATCGGTCAGCGTAACCGATACAAGCGATGAGGGCAAATAATATCTCACATAATGAAGAGCATCATACCATTGGTAAGCGGAAACGCTGTCTGCAAAATAAGAATTCCCGAAAATATATCCAAAAAGACCTTCGGAGGTGCCCGCTTCAGCTTTGGAACTACCTACGAAAGGCAAAGACAGCGATACCAATTGCGAACAACGATCGAACGCGTTGCTGCCTATCCAAGTAACATTTTTGGATAAAACCATCGAGGAAATCGAAGTCCCTGCAAAAGCGTAACAACCGACCGAAGTAATATTGGCGCCCAATTGGATTTCTGCTAGCGTTTGACAATTATAAAAAGCGTAATTGCCCAATGTTTCTACCGAAGAAGGAATGATGAAAGACGATGCCGTTTTTCCTTCGGGATACTGAATCAAACTTTTGCCGTCGATACTGTAAAGCACGCCGTCTTCCGCTTTGTATATGGTGTTGTCGGGCGCTACCGCAATTTCCGAAAGCGAAGTACAACCACGGAAAGGCGCGTTGCCGATGATGCTTACGCCCGCAGGTATGGTGAAGTTTTGCAATGACGAACAGCCAAAAAAGGTTTCGGCATCGATATTTTGTACCGTTAAGGGCAGATTGATAACCGTTAAAGCGGTACAGTTTTGGAAAGCATGGTTGCCGAGACGGGTAATTCCGTTATGAATGGTTATAGAGGTGACCGCCGTATTGTTACGGAATGCGCTTTGCGCAATCGTTTGAACTGTTACGCCGTTAAAATCTGACGGAATAAATACTTCGGTCGATAATCCGCTATAGCCTGTCACGCTGTAAGTACCATCGGTGGACATCGTGTACTTTAAACCTTGCGTGCGTTTTTCTGTCCAAGAGGCAGACACGGTGACATCCTCTGTGTATTCCCATTTTGCGGGCGCAAAGCTGTCGCCATCCAGTTGCCAACCTGCAAAATCAAAGGCAAACAATTCGCCTTCTACTTCGTTAAGCCTGTAAATAAAGTTTTCGTCGTAACGGACTTCAATATAATCAACACTTTGACCTTCGACAGGCGGAATGCCCGTCACGGTTGCGCCTTGTTGGGGTGCGGAAAAATAAAGTCGATACACATTGGGTAGTAGACGACCCGTAACATCGAGGTCGGTCGCGGGCATTGTCGCGGGAAGCCCCTCCCAACCCGAAAAGCTATAACCTGTTTTTTGCGGATCATCAATCGCCTCTACGGGTTCCCCGAAAACATAGGTTTCTCTTTGATATTCTTGTCCGTCCAGCTTATAAATGATTTGGAAAGTGTCCGTAAATAGCCCTCTTATCTCGATATCGGAAGCGGGCATTGTCTGAGGGAGCGTGTCACCGCCTTCGTAAGTCCAACCCGAAAATCTGGAATTGAGTTTTTGCGGCGCTTCTCTGTAATTGATTGCCGTGCCGAACGGCACACTTTGCGCGGCCAAAAACACATCGTCCACATAATAGTAAACGGTATAACTTAGCGGAGAAAATCTACCATAAACATTGAGGTCGGTCGCGGGCATAACTGCGGGGATTTCGGAGCCGTCGTTCAGTTTCCATCCCGAAAAGCTATTCCCTTCTTTAATAAGCATACCTATCGTGTCCGAAATATGTGCGCCATATTTGAAACTAAGTTCTACAGGTTCTTCTTCTACGGTGTAAATATCTCCATCCGAATAATACTTTAGTTTATAGGTGTTGATTTCC
>JAQVTZ010000104.1 GCA_028699795.1 Clostridia bacterium
CCAACCTTTCGAGACGGACGCCAGAACGGATAAAAAGCGCGCCGATTCCTTTGGGGCCATGAAACTTGTGCGCCGATAGCGACATGAGGTCCACATTAAGTTCGTTGACATCCAATTTTTGGCTGTCCGCCGCTTGTACGGCGTCGGTATGAAACAGGATGCCCTCTTCTTTTGCAATCTCACCGATTTCCGCAATCGGCTGGATCGCCCCTACTTCGTTGTTTGCCGTCATCACGGAAATCAATGCTGTGTTTTCGTTGATAGCTTTGGCGACATCAGCGGGATTGACAAGCCCTTCTTTGTTCACCTTAAGATAATCTACCTGTACACCCTCTTTTTGGAGCGCTTCGCAGGTTTCGACTACCGCGGGATGCTCGACGGTTGAAGTGATAATGTGTTTTTGCTTACTTTTGAAAGCATGCACAGCGCCTTTTATCGCCCAATTATCGCTTTCGGTTCCGCCCGAGGTAAAATAGATTTCCGCAGGCTTCGCCCCTAGAATAGAAGCAATCTTTGCGCGGGACTCGTCTACCGCCTTCAGCGCTTCGCGCCCGAAAGCGTGTAACGAAGAAGGATTGCCGTATATCTCACCAAAGTACGGAAGCATTGCCTCCAAAACCTCTTTGTCCACCGCTGTGGTTGCGGAGTTGTCCAAATACACTTTCATATTATAATAAAAATTCCTCACTATAGAGCGGATATTTTTCGACCAGTTTTTTTACCTCGGCTTTCACGAAACCGTAGCCGCCCTGTTTTTCTTTGATAATTGTTGCGATGCATTTGCCGATTACCGCCATATCCTCTTCTTTCATTCCTCTTGTGGTAACACTGGGGGTCCCCAGTCTCAAACCGTTGGGGTCAACAGGCGAAGCCGTATCATTGGGGATAGAGTTTTTGTTGGTGGTAATGTTTACTTCGTCCAGCATCACTTCCAGCTCTTTGCCCGAGCATCCCGTACCCCGCAAGTCCACAAGCATCAGATGGTTGTCGGTACCGCCCGAAAACAGCTTCAGCCCTTCCGCAATCAGTGAAGCCGCAAGCGCCTTGGCATTGGCAAGCACCTGCTTTTGATATGTCTTGAACTCTGCGCTTTCCGCCTCTTTGAGGGCAAGCGCTTTGGCGGCGATAATGTGCATAAGAGGGCCGCCTTGCGTGCCGGGGAAAACGCCCTTGTCAATTTTTTTGCCGTATTCTTCTTTGGCCATGATAATGCCGCCTCTCGGCCCCCGTAAAGTCTTATGCGTGGTGGTGGTCACCACATCGCAATAAGGGAACGGGGAGGGGTGCAACCCTGTTGCTACCAGTCCCGCGATGTGGGCAATGTCCGCCATTAGTATGGCGCCGCATTTGTCTGCTATTTTGCGGAAACGCGGAAAATCTATCGTACGCGGATAAGCGGATGCGCCTGTCACAATCAGTTTGGGTTTACAATCCATCGCGATACGCTCGGCTTCATCGTAATCGATATAGCCTGTTTCATCTACGCCATAAGGCACAAAGTTGAAATATTTTCCGCTCATGCTGACTTTGCTGCCGTGTGTCAGGTGTCCGCCGTGCCCGAGATTCATCCCCATCACGGTGTCGCCATAACTGAGTAGCGCATAATAAACCGTAATGTTGGCGCTACTGCCAGAATGCGGCTGAACATTGGCGTATTCGGCGCCGAAAATGCGTTTGGTACGCTCTATCGCAAGGTTTTCCGCCATATCTACATATTGGCAACCGCCGTAATATCTGTGCGCGGGATAGCCTTCGGCATATTTGTTGGTTAAATGCGAGCCTGCGATTTCCATCACCTGCGGCGAAACAAAATTTTCGCTTGCGATAAGCTCGATATTATTGCGCTGTCTGCTAAGCTCCAATGTCATTGCTTCGTAAAGCTCGGGATCCGCCGAGCGCAGCTGTCTTAAGTCTATCAATTTTTATCTCCTTCGCCTATGTACTTTCGCTATACTTTATTGTTTCGGCTTTTGTTCTGTATCAACATTTTTTACTTTTTTGGCCTCTTTTTTTGTTGTTTCCGTTTTCTTACTGTCGCTTTCTTGTTTCTTTTCACTTTTATTCACTTGGGTGGTTATCGTGGTTTTGCCGTTTATCACAGCAACCATTTTGGGAGCAAACCCTTTTTTTTCTTTGACTTTTTTATCGATAAGAGAAACAATGCCAAACCCGATAATAAGCGCGCCGCCAGCAGCTCCCAACGAAACCGCTAGGTCTTTCCATATAGATGTCACGCCCAAAGCAATGCCAAGAAGCGCAAGCGGTATCAAATACACGATAAACGAAGCCGTTACCACCGCCCTGTCGCCTACTTCTACGCTTACGGTATCGCCTTCCGAAGCGCCCAAAGTGTTTTTCAGCTTTAGCTCTACAAACATTTCGTCTCTGGATTTCAGACACATATTGCAGTTTTCGCATGCCGTCTTGCGTGGGAAGCGTACCGTGCACCAACCGCTTTTTGTTACTTTTTTTATTTCGCCTGTTTCTATCATTTTTTTATCTCTATGGAAAGCTCCGCTATTTGTTTGGGTTCGACTTCGCTGGGCGCGTCCGACATGAGGCACGCCGCGCTTTGATTTTTGGGGAAAGCGATCACATCTTTAATGTTATCCGTACCGGTAAGCAGCATGACCAATCTGTCTAACCCGAACGCCAAACCGCCATGGGGCGGCACGCCATAACGGAACGCCTCTACAAAAAAGCCGAATCTGTCCGTAATATCCTGTTCCGTAAGGTTGATACGGCGGAACATCGCTTCTTGTATCTCGCGGGAATGGATACGGATCGAGCCGCCGCCCGCCTCTTGTCCGTTAATGACAAAATCGTAAGCCTTGGCGCGCACTTTAAGCGGTTTTTTGTCCAGATACTTCAGGTCCGCCGTTACGGGACTTGTAAACGGATGGTGCATTGCCTCCAACCGCTTTTCTTCTTCATTATAAGCATACAGCGGGAAATGCGTCACCCAAAGCATATCGTAAGTGTCTTGGGGGATAAGGTTTTCTTTTTTTGCAATCGCAAGTCTGAGCGCGCCCAAGGCGTCATAAACAACTTTGTCTTTGTCTGCGACAAACAAGATGAGGTCGCCCGTTTCACCGCCCACCGCCTTAATTAAGGCGCTCCATTGGTCTTCAGCAAAGAACTTTGCAATGGGCGAAGAAATCCCTTCGGGTTTCATCGCGATGTAAGCGAGACCTTTTGCGCCGTACTCTTTTACCACATCTTGCAACGCGTCAATTTGCTTGCGTGTGTAGCCTGCTAAGCCTTTTGCGTTAATGGCGCGCACACTGTGTCCCTTTTTTATATTGTTTTGGAACACGGCGAATTCGGTGCCGACAGATTTCATAAGTTTTGTAAGATTGATAAGTTCCAACCCGAAACGCGTATCGGGTTTATCGGAGCCGAATCTGTCCATTGCTTCGGCATACTTGATACGGCGAATCTTTTTGGGAACATTGTAACCTATCGTTGTCTTGAAGATATTGCGAATCAACCCTTCGGCGACTTTCATCACATCTTCAATATCGTCCACATAACTCATTTCGAGGTCGATTTGGGTAAATTCGGGTTGACGGTTGGCGCGAAGGTCTTCGTCACGGAAGCATTTTGCAATTTGGTAATAGCGGTCCATCCCCGAAATCATCAGCAACTGTTTGTAGATTTGGGGAGATTGCGGCAAGGCATAGAATGTACCCGAATGTACTCTGGACGGCACAAGGTAGTCGCGCGCGCCCTCGGGTGTCGATTTCCCAAGCATCGGTGTTTCGATGTGAACAAAGCCTTTGCGCGCCATATAATCCATTGTCGCGCGCATGATTTGGTCGCGTACAATAAGGTTTTTTTGCAAAGTCTGTCTGCGAAGGTCTAAATACCTGTATTTCAGCCGCAGCTGTTCGCCCGCCTTGATGTCTTCGGCAATAAGGAAAGGCGTCGTGTCCGCTTCCGAAAGAATACGCAATGAAGTTGCCTCTATTTCGATTGCGCCTGTAGGAAGCGCGGTATTGATGTTCTTTTCGCCTCTCGCAACGACCATACCCTCTACTGCTATCACGAATTCGTTGCGGATTGCTTCGGATTTCGCATATACTTCGGGGTGGTCGGACGCCGAAAAATTGACTTGTACGATGCCCGTACGGTCGCGAAGGTCTATGAATTGGATACCGCCTAAATTGCGGTACTTTGCCACAAACCCCATCGCCACGACCTTTTTGCCTATATCATTGGAGCGGAACTCTCCGCACATTTTTGTTCTCTTCAGTCCTGTTAAAAATTCTGCCATGGTTATCTCCCGAGCCTCTTTGCAAGCCCATCAATCGTAATCTCTTCCTCTTTGCTTGCGGACATTTCTTTAAGTTTGACGATACCCGATTGTCTTTCGGCATCGCCCAAAACAATAACGAATTTTGCTCCGCTTTTGTCTGCGTACTTCATTTGCGCCTTTAGACTTCTGCCCGAAATATCCGTTTCGGCAGCGATACCTTTTGCGCGAAGCTGTTGTACCAACGCATAAGCGTAAAGAACTTGTTCTTCGCCAATCGGCGCAATATATAATGTCGCACATTCCTTTTCGCCTAAATAAAGCCCCGCGGCTTCCGCGACCATAATGAGCCGCTCCAATCCCATGCCGAACCCTACCGCGGGAGTGGGTTTGCCGCCGATTTCCGCGACAAGGTTATTGTATCTTCCGCCGCCGCATACCGTTCCTTGCGCGCCGATTGCGCCCGAGACAAACTCGAATACCGTTTTGGTATAATAATCCAGCCCGCGCACAATACGCGGATTGACCTTGTAAGTTATCCCAAGGTAAGTAAGAATCTCTTGCAGCTTTTCGTGATGGGCACGGCAATCGTCACAGATATAATCTAAAATAACAGGTGCGTCTTTAGAAATTTCACCGCATGAAGGCACTTTGCAATCCAGTATACGAAGCGGATTTTTGGTCAGCCTTTCGCGGCAGGTAGGGCACATTTGGTTTTGCCTTACCTCAAAATATTCTTTGAGCGCGGCGTTATAACGGCCACGGCAGACGGGACAACCGATGCTGTTGAGATACAACTCCAATTCCTTAATGCCCAACTTTTCCAACAACGCTTTCGCGGTGGTAATCACTTCGGCGTCCGCATAAGGACTGTCCGTACCAAACAATTCGACGCCGAACTGGTGATGCTCGCGAAGTCTTCCCGACTGTGGTTTTTCGTAGCGGAATACAGGGGTAATATAATACATTTTGGTGGGTTGTGCTTGACTTTCGAGACCGTTTTCGATATAAGCGCGCGCAACCCCCGCTGTCCCCTCGCACTTGAGTGTAACGCTTCGGTTGCCCTTGTCTTGAAAGGTATACATCTCTTTGTTTACGATATCCGTTGTTTCACCTACACCGCGCAAAAACAATTCTGTATGTTCAAAAGTGGGCGTACGGATTTCTCGCCAACCAAAGGCCGCGGCTGTCTCGCGTACCAATCTTTCGACATAGTGCCATTTATAGCTTTCCGCAGGCAACACATCTTTGGTGCCCTTCGGTATGGATATCATTTGCTACCTCGCTATTACAAGTTTGGAGTTTGAAGTTTGGAGTGTGGATTTATAAAAAGTACAAATTACAACTCCAAACTAAATGTACCATATTTGTAATTTAAACTACTATTATAAGATGTACTTCTTCAAATTCATCTGCCTTAGTGTTTGGTCCAAATGCTCGTCTATATACTTTTTGTCTATCACAATCTCTATGGTTTCATGATTGCCGCACGCATTAAAGCTGATATCCTCTAACAACAATTCCATCACCGTATGAAGCCTGCGCGCGCCGATATTCTCTTTGTTTTCGTTTTCGTAGAACGCTATTTTGGCCATTTCGCATATCGCGTCGTCGGTAAACTTGAGGTCTATCTTATCTACTTTAAGCAGGGCGGCATATTGCATAATAATGGCGTTATCCGGCTCTTTGAGTATTTTGACAAAATCCTTTTCGGTGAGACTTTGCAAAGTAACCGTCACGGGAAATCTGCCCTGCAATTCTGGGATAAGGTCGTTTATTTTGGCGATATGAAAAGCCCCCGCTGCGATAAAAAGGATAAAATCTGTTTTGATATTGCCGTACTTGGTGTTGACTGTACAGCCTTCTACCAAAGGCAAGATATCTCTTTGGACACCCTCGCGCGACACATCGGGACCGTTGGATTTCCCGCGGGAAACGACTTTGTCTATCTCATCAATAAAGATAATACCGTCTTGTTCTGCCCTCTTAAGACCTTCGGCGTTGATGCTGTCATTATCGATTAACTTAGAGGCTTCTTCGTTGGTGAAATACGCATAAGCCTCTCCTACCGTCATCTTGCGACGCTTGCGACGCTTGGGCATGATACTGCCGAGAAAGTCCCCGACATTGTTGTCGCTTCCTCCGCCACCGATGGGACCGAGTTGCAACGATTTGGGCTGCTCTTCCACCTCGATTTCGAGAGGGATT
>JAQVTZ010000105.1 GCA_028699795.1 Clostridia bacterium
TTTTATCTTGAGCACCGCATTCTAAACGCCGAAGATGAATACAAAAAGGGACGGCTTGCGCTGGTATACGCGACTCATATTGTATTAGAGGAAGGGTTACGGCTTTTGGGCATACAATGCCCCGAAGAAATGTGAGGATAGCAATGATAGATTCTCATAGTCATTCCAAACTGTCTCATGATGGCAAAGTAAGTATCGAAGAATTAAGAGACCGCGCAACTTCTTTAGGCGCGCAGTATCTTGCAGTTACAGAGCATCTGGACAGGGATTATTTATATTGCGGACTGAGCCGCGAATTATTTATCCGGCAACTCGATTTGCCCAAATACCGTCGGGACTTCTTGAAAGCAAAAGAAGGGGCGAAAGGAATTTATCTTGCTTATGGTATTGAGGCCTCTTATGCGATAAAGGCAGAAAATAGGTACCTAAAAGAGCTTTCACAGTATCCCTTTGATGTGATTATCAATTCAGTTCACACGGTATACAAAGGAGATCTATATCTTGGCAAAGCTTTCAAACATACCCGTGCCGAGGCGTATGGCGCCTATCTAGAGGCGGTTTTGGAGAGTGTAAAAGCCTCTTACGAGTATGATATTGTAGGACATATCGGATATGTGTCGAGATATGCTCCCTACGACCAAAAGAGCATCTGTACCTCCGAGTTTCAAGGTATCATCGATGAAATAATCGGTGAGATTATCGCTCGCGGCAAAACCGTGGAGTGCAATACCAATGTCAAACTTCCGGGCATCGTATTTCTGCCAGAGGTTGCGTTTTTGAAGCGTTATAAAGAACTTGGGGGCGAGCGTGTCACCTTTTCGTCCGACGCGCACACGCCGGACAGAATATGCGAAAAGTACGCCGAAACTTGCCGCATCGTCAAATCTTTGGGGTTCGAAAACTGGACAATCTACAAAGAGCGCAAACCCGAACTTGTTAAAATAGAAGATTTTAATGGATTGGCATAGAATATATTGGGATAATATCAAGTATAGTAAAAACAGTGGCGCAAAAAAGCGTTTTGTGGTATTATTTTAAGGCAATCATACAGTTTGCATGACGCGGGGGTGTTCCGGATTCGACTGGCAGCGTTATGGAACGGTAAGCATACCGAAGGCTCGACTTCGTAAAAACGGAAAAATTAAAACGAACTGACAATAACAGTTACGAACTAGCTGCTGCATAAGCGGCTCGTCGGGGTATATAGGCCTACGGATATACTTTCGGCGTAGTTTAGTAGGGAAACGAGCGCCGCAGCGCCTCGCGCGGCGAACGGGATAAGAGGCTATGCCTAGGAAAGGTTTGCGTGTTGACCTTCCGAAGCAAGAATTTACAACCCGCTAAGTATGTAGAAAGCTGTTTGGTAATCTGTTAGGACAGGGGTTCGACTCCCCTCACCTCCACCAAAAACAAAAATATAGCTCGCACAAAGCGGGCTATTTTTTGTTTTAGATGGGGGTCGAACCCCGTAACAGGGGGAGTGAACGCCCGAAAAATGTCATAGTATGACATTTTTAGTGAACTCGGGGAGGGCTGTGCCCGACGCACGGAACCGACTCCCCTCACCTCCACCAAGTTTAACCTAAATCGAACATCAACATATTTGATTCAAAACGGTAATGGAAGAAGCGACTTATTTCAACATTGTCTAGATATTGCATTTTTAACAAATAGGTGTTAACATTATGGTAATAAAATAATTGGAGGATAACCATGGCAAAAAATAAGAGAGCGTATTTCGGACTGGAGTATATCATTTCATTAATACTTGCTATCATCCCCTTTACCAACGTTCTATTGGGAATAATCACTAGAATTTTACGAGGAAAATATTTGGGAGCGCTGCTTAATTTGATTATTGCGCCTCTATTTTACATTATTGACCTTGTCACCATAATTATCAAAAAAGATGTAACGGTGCTTGCTTAATAATAGTTATAAACTCTTTGGACTTTTGCTTCGCTCTCAAAAAGATATTTGTTCGAAGAAAGGGATTCAATGCGAATGAGCAAGATTCGCTCTTCCGTTGTTCCAGAGAAACTAGTAAAAAG
This sequence comes from Clostridia bacterium, assembly GCA_028699795.1. GTDB lineage: Bacteria > Bacillota > Clostridia > Christensenellales > DTU072 > Firm-09. The sequence goes on from JAQVTZ010000105.1 coordinate 2,052, forward strand.
GTTCAAATACATTTGAAATGCCCAACTATATCCATTAACTTGCGGTTTGTGTGAACATTTCTTGCTCTATTTCTTGTACGAACTCTAGCTATTTGTCAGTGATGTTGGACAAAAATGATAAAAGACTGTTGAGGGCAATCGCTCCAATGCGCAAGCCCCTTCCCTCATCATTTTTTCATATTGTCATCCAAATACTGTGTCGATTAACATTTTAGGCACTTCACCAAAAGAAAAGACTAGAGGAGCGCAAAAACGCTTCAATCTAGTGAAGGAAGCGAAGTGTTTTCTCATCGCTTCCTTTAAATGAATTAAAATACCGTATTCAAAACTTTTAACGAGAAAGCACAATAGAGCAGAAGTTTTAAGCAACATGGAGGTGGCTATATGACGCACAAGTTTACTATATCCATTAGGAAATTGGTCACGGCTTTCTGTACGGTTATTATGCTGTTAAGCTTCTTACTTACACTTGGCAGTTGTAATAAAACAGAAGATATTGATGCGGAAACTGCAAAACTGGTTTTTTTAAACGCAATAGAAAACATGTCGGCAATTAACAACTGGAAATCAGTAATTATAAGCGAATATGACGATAAAAAAGACGAAAAACTGGAGGCTACATTTATCATTTGCAGGACAGGCAATCTATCTGATAGTAAAATCAGTATAGATTTTGACACCAATGAGTATTGGTATCCCACCGACAGATCAAATTATTATAATTATATTGGACATACTTTTGTGGGCAAAGGCAATGACAATAACTACTATTTTCTTGTGAAGGAAGAAAGTCATGAATATAAAGATGGTTATGAAGTTTTATCTTCACAAGAGAGTGAAAGCTACTATGACATTTTAGAAGAGTCGGATTATTATGAGTTTATCGACTCTTATAACAGCATACTTAACAGCGCATTGGATTGTGGCGTATTCGGGGAAAATAATATTACCGAATATCTATCCGACCCCAAAACTAAAATAAACTGTGTTAAAACTACCAATAAAAAAGTTGTTTCTTATGAATTATCAATCGTTTGTTATGAAGAGTGGGCTGCCGATGAAAAACAATATGTAAAAGAACATAATATGACTGTTAATATTGCAGACGGTTTGGTAACCAATCTATCGGAATTCAACGAGGTATTTATCGACGAGATAAAAAATAAGGATGTAAAAGAGAAAAACAGAATAGATATTACTTATAACATTGAAACCCTGTCTATGCCGAATCTTTCGGAATATTTATAAGTAAATTCATCTAAAAATTCCTCAAAGGTGCTTAATAAAGGTTCCCTATTTAGGCACCTCTATTTAGGAATTCTTTGTCTGCACTCTTTTTATAAGTGACTGCAATCCCTCTTCGAAATTGACACCGAAACGAGTGTCGGTTGCGGCGTGTTTTGTTCTTGCGATGCTTTGGGAAGTAAAATCAACCGCGATTTGCATCGCATTCCATAAAGGTTGTCCCGAAAGCAGGGCAGAGAGCAACGCGCTTGCAAAGATATCGCCCGTTCCGTGATAAACACCTTCTATTTTCTTAGAAAACGCATAACTTATTTCGTTTGTTACAACATCATAACCAGCCGCGCCAAGTCTTTCGTTATCAAAATACACACCCGTTAAGACAACTTTTTTTGCGCCTATTCCGCCAAGTTTTTTGAGAACGGACTCAATGTACTCCTTATTGTAGGGGCCTTCCTTATATTCTTCACCAAGCAATAACGCAGCTTCCGTAAGATTGGGGACGATAATATCCGCTTTACTGCAAAGGCGTCTCATCCCCGCGGGAAAGTCCTGCGGAAAAACAGGATACAGTTTGCCGTTATCCGCCATTACCGGGTCAACTAATAGGATGTTGTTTTTTGTACTGAAAACATCAAATACATGGGATACTATTTCTAATTGGCGAGAAGAGCCTAAGAAACCTGTATAAATTGCCTCAAAATTGATATTTAAAGTTTGCCAATGCCGAATAATGGGTTCGATATCGTCCGTTAAGTCCCGATAGGTATATCCATGAAAACCTCCCGTATGGGTAGATAAAACAGCGGTAGGTATTACGCTGACTTCAATTCCCACGGCTGAAATAATCGGAAGCGCTACCGTAAGAGAACATTTCCCGAAACAGGATATATCGTGAATCGCTAAAACTCGTTTTTGCATTCTCATTTTTATTTCCTTCGCAAGCCGAACTTGTAAAAATTACGACATGCATTAGGTTCATAACAACTGATACTCATATTTTACCATAAACTCACACCAATGCAATACTTTGTAATTGACTTATTGATAAATCCTTGCTTTTGACAATAGAATAAAATATGTTATTATAATATAAAACCCTTGCTAAATTGGGTACCTCTATTTAGCCCCCGCTTGCCATTTTGGGTTTGTAGCATATTGTACTGCCAAACCCAAAATGCAAACGCTGTTCGGTAATTTAAGCGCCTTTTCGGCATAAAACCGCCTATTTTCCTCGACAATAACGCTGCTATTGTCTTCGTCAAAACGGCGTTTTTCTACTCGAAAGTTCATCCGAAATTCCTCGAAGGGTCTAAATAGAGGTTCCCAAATTATATTTGGAGTGGTTTTAAGGTAAAAAAATGAAAAGAGGGATCAGCACATGAAGCATGAGTCACGAATTTCTTTATTTGTTTTGATTTGTCTACTAATTACGATTTTGTTCGGATGTTCTAAAGCCACGGACACTTCCGTGACAATTACTTTCGATACAAGAGGAGGAGGAGAAATTACGCCCATCGAAATAGAGGCCGGTGCGGCAGTTATTCTTCCTCAAAATCCGTCTAAGATAAGATATACTTTTGAAGGATGGTATTTGGATGAAGCATTAACAGCACCATATGAATACTGTTCTCCAATCAATTCCAACATCACTCTTTATGCAAAATGGAGCGAGGGGACTGAAGGATTGCTGTATTCTTTATCTGAAGACGCTTCGTTCTACTCTGTTATCGGGTATCAAGGAACATTAGAAGATGTTTATATTAGCGCCTATAAAAACGGTTTGCCGATTACACATATTGGAGGTTTCAAAGACAATGAAACCATCACCTCTGTCAGTCTTCCGGATACAACCGTTGCTATCGAAGATAATGCCTTTAAAATGTGTTCTTCTTTAACAAGTGTGAATATCCCTGCAAATGTAACAACGATAGGAGAATACGCATTTAATGGATGTATCCTTTTATCTTCCATTACAATAGAGTCCACCAACATAAATATTTGTAGATATGCTTTTTATCATTGTTATGGGCTAAAAAGTGTCTTTTTACCAGACGGTGTTCTAAATATAGGAGAATACGCCTTTGGTTTTTGCACAGGGATTACCAATCTTATTATACCAAGCGGAGTGATAAACATTGGTGCGCGTGCGTTTCAACAATGCTCTGCCCTAGAGCGTCTCCATATAAACGAAGGTGTTACCACCATAGGGGGAAATGCATTTGAAAGTTGTCTTGGATTAACAAGCCTTTCCTTAAAAAAGAGCCTGATAACGATAGAAGAAAATGCTTTCCTAAACTGTTGTAAACTAATTGAGATTTACAACCGATCTGATTTAGAAATAATCGCGGGGGACAGCGGCTACGGTTATATCGCATATTACGCAAAAGATGTGTATACAACCGAAGAAGACAGCAAATTGTCTATGACCGATGACGGCCATGTCCTCTATTCGGATGCCACGGAAGTAACATTGGTCGCTTATAAAGGCGCAAAAGAAAGCTTTGCTATTCCTAATATTGTGACGAGTATCGGTTGTTATGCCTTGTACGATATTTCTCTAACCGATATAGAAATACCAAGCAGTGTAACAAGTATAGGAGCACAAGCCTTTCAAGGCGCTCTTTTGCAAACAATTACTTTTGCAGACCCCTCAAATTGGTATGAACTCACCAACCGACAGGATTGGTACAACAAAACAAATGGTGTTGCGCTTTCTGTTACGGATTCCTCTGCCAACGCAGAACGATTTACAAGCAATATTTATCCCAGACGATATTGGTACCGTTCGACGAGCTAACAGAACATCATTGTGAGGGAAGTAATGTATTTATTCATTGCGCACAGCGGCCATCCTGTTTATTGTAGTTTAATGTTGATTCGTGTTATACATTGACAGTGGTCAATGAAAACGGTATCGATAATCACTCTAATTTTATGTAATTATAACAAACTATACGATTTCTTATATAGAATTTCATCTATCATGATAGTACAATATGGGTGCTTGAAATTATTTTGATACTTTATATTAGGCAATGTAGCTAAAATCAACCGCTTAATTTATAAGTAAAGCGGGTTTTTGTATCGGCGATCACCGCAAGTATTTGATTGGAGATGAGACATGAATTGTTATTGTATCGATGAAGGCAATAAGAGCTT